>NZ_JAYMHD010000065.1:0-76882 GCF_035656535.1 Streptomyces sp. H51 | reverse complement strand
CCCCCCCCCCCCCCCCCCCCCCCCCCCCCACCACCTTGTCCGCATACGTTCTTCACGCTGCGGGCCGTCGAGCGAACGACGGCTTCTCACACGGGAGATCGGGGGTGCGCTCGTGCGCATCGGACTGCTTACGGAGGGTGGCTATCCGTATGTGCGCGGTGACGGCACGCTCTGGTGCGACCGGCTCGTGCGCGGGCTCGAGCAGCACGAGTTCGACGTCTACGCCCTCTGTGCCGACGAGCGCCAGGAGGACGAGGGCCGGGTGCCGCTGCCGCCGCACATCGGCCGGGTCCGGACGGCGCCGCTGTGGACGGCCGAGGACGACTCCGTAGGGTACGGGCGCCGGGCCCGCCGCCGCTTCGCCGAGTGCTACGGCGAGCTGGCGTCCGTGCTGTGCGCGGCAGCCGCCGCCGGTGAGCCGGCCGGCTCACCCGAGCAGGCGTCGGCCGCTGAGGCGGACCGTTTCGCCAGTGCGCTCTACGGGCTCGCCGACCTCGCCCGCGACGAGCGCGGACTGGTGGGCGCCCTCCGCTCGGAGACCGCCGTGCGCCTGCTGGAGAGCGCCTGCCGTGCGCCCGGAGCCCCGCGCACGGCGCGCGAGGCGCGGGTACCCGATCTGCTCGCCGTCGCCGCGCACCTGGAACGTGCCCTGCGCCCCCTCTCCCTCGACTGGTACAAGCACGACGGACTCGGTTCCGCCGACCTGTGCCACGCCGCATCCGGCGGCTCGGCGGCCCTGCCCGGACTGCTCGCCCACCACTTCGCCGGCGTCCCCCTGCTGGTGACCGAGTACGGGGTGCGGCTGCGCGCGCACTACCTGGCCACCGCCGACGCGCCGCCCGCCGTACGGTCCCTGCTCGCCGCCTTCCACGGCAGGCTCGCCGCCGAGATCTACCGCAGGGCGTCCCTCCTCACACCCGGCAACACGCACGCGCGCCGCTGGCAGGAGCACTGCGGCGCCGACCGCGCCAAGGTGCGCACGGTCTACCCGGGGATGGACGCCTCCCGCTTCGCCGAGGTGGGCGATTCCCCGGACCGCGCCGACCCCGACACGCTGGTCTGGGTCGGCCGCGCGGACCCCGCCAAGGACCTGATGTCCCTGCTGCACGCCTTCGCGGAGATCCGCAAGGAGGAGCCGAAGACCCGCCTGCGCATCATCGG
Source organism: Streptomyces sp. H51 (assembly GCF_035656535.1). Lineage (NCBI taxonomy): Bacteria > Bacillati > Actinomycetota > Actinomycetes > Kitasatosporales > Streptomycetaceae > Streptomyces > Streptomyces sp. H51. Next base: position 75,721 of record NZ_JAYMHD010000065.1, on the reverse strand, counting down.
CGCCCCGGCCGGACCCGACGGCGAGGCCTACCTGGACCACTGCCGGACCCTCGCCGCACAGCTCTTTCCGGACGAGGCCGACGGCCCGCACGCCGTCGGGGACAACCCCGTCTCCTTCGAGGAGATCGGCGGTCCGGAGATCCCGGCCCTGCCCGACGCGTACGCGGCGGGCGCGGTGACCGTGCTCTCCAGCGTCGTGGAAGGGTTCCCCGTCAGCCTGGTCGAGGCCATGTTCTGCGCTCGCGCGACGGTGTCCACGGACGTCGGCGCGGTCGTGGAGGTCATCGGCGGCACCGGGCTCGTCGTACCGCCGCGGAACCCGCGGGCGCTCGCCGGGGCGTGCGTGGCGCTGCTGCGCGACCCCGAACGCCGTGAGCGCCTCGGCGCCGCCGCACGCGCGCGTGCGCTGGAACTGTTCACCGTCGAGCAGAACGTCACCGCGTTCCACGGCCTCTACCTGGAGGTCGTCTCGCGAGCCCCGGTGTGCCGGGCCGTCCTCGACGACGCCGAGCCCCTGCCCTTCGCGGTCCCCGCCGAGGCGCACCTCCTCGGAGGCTGGCCCGCACCGGCACCCGTGCGGGTGCCCACTCCGCTGCCGACCACGGAGGGAGCGCGATGAGCGGCCCCGGAGAATCCGGGCGTCCCGGCACGGCGGAATCCACGCGTGCGCGTGCCGAAGCGGACACCGACGCCCTGACCGGCACGTCCCGCGCCGCCGAGCCGCCCGCCGCCCGTCGACAACCGTCCGCCCGGCGCCTCGCCGTGGATCCGGTGAAGACGCTGCTGCACCAGCACCGCGAGCTGTGCGAAAGGGCTGTCGACGCGTTGGAGATCGCGGCGGGCCTGGAGGCCCACGGCATCACCGACCGGACCGCCGCACGCTTCCGCCACCGGGACGTCTTCTCCCTCGCCGAGGAGATGTACGTCCGCACCTCCCACGAGAAGGAGCCGCCGCCGCGTCCCGCGGCCGCCGCGGTACCCGGGGCACGCACCGACTGGGTCCTGCCGACCCTTCTGCCGGGAGCGCTGTGCGCCGCGACCGTGGCCGGCCTGCGGCTCACCCACGGACAGCCCCGACTGGCCGTGGCGGTCGTCGGCGCCCTCGCCGTGTCCCTCGGCCTGCGGGCGGCGCTCGCCCGCGGACCGCTCGGCGCGGCGGCCCGGACGGGGGCGGTGTCCGCCGCGCGCCCGCCCGGTGCCCGCACCCTGACCTGCTGGCTCATCGCCTACGCCCTCCTCGGTGACGGGTTCCTCGGCGCGGCCGTGGCCGGCGGCCCAGACGGACCGCCCGGCGGCAGCGCCGACGGCCCATGGCCCGTCGCCACGGCCCCCGTCCTGGCCCTCACCCTGGCCTGCGTCCCGGCGGCCTGGTGCGCCCACCTCTTCACCGTGCGGGCCCGCCGCAGGCTGGCCGCGAGCCGCGGCCTGGAAGAGTTCGCGGCCTCCGTACGGCCGCTGCTGCTCGGCACGTTCGCGTCGTACCTGTGCGCGCTGGGGGCCCTGCTCGCCGTGTGCGGCGCGGTCCTCCACGAGCCCGCGGCCTACGCCCAGGCCCTCTGCCTCGGTGCGCTGCTGCTTCTCGCCCGCCTCCTCACCGTCCACGGCTTCACCCGCGCCCCCGCTCTCGTCCTCACCGCCGTGGCCGTCGCCGAGGCGGCCGCGGCGGCCACGGCTCTCGCGGGGCGCCTGCCGGGGGCCGGATTCCTCGCCACCCCGGTGCGGACCCTGGCCGAGGCGTGGGGCCCCGGCAGCATCCCGGCCCTCATCTGCGCGGCGGGGGCACTGACCCTGCTCATGCACGCGACCCGCACCCTCACCCGGGCCTCGGCCCACGCCTCCCGAGGAGAGCCGTGACGACGTCCGCGCCGCGCCGGCGTCCGCGCCGCACGGATGACCTCCGCCGCAGGCGCGCCCCGAGCCGACTGCGCCCGGAGCCGACTGCGCCGCAGGCATCCGCACGAACCGCGGAGTTCGCAGCAACCGCGGAGCTTGCAGGAACCATCGAGCTGCCACAACCACTGAGCCGGCGACATGCACCGAGCTCGCAGACCCACTCGTACGACCCACTGAGAAGGAGAACGCCAGATGATCACCTCCCGACCCGAATCCTCGGCCCCGGGAGCCGCACGATGAGGGTCCTGCTGATCGGAGCCAATGGCTACCTCGGCCGCTTCGTCGCCGACCGGCTGCTCGCCGACCCGGCCGTCCAGCTCACCGCTCTCGGCCGCGGCGACGACGCCGACGTCCGTTTCGACCTCGCCTCGGGCAGCCCCGGCGCCCTGACCCGCTTCCTCGACGCGGTGCACCCCGGCGTCGTCGTGAACTGCGCCGGCGCCATCCGTGGCGGTGCCCGCGAACTGACCCGCCACAACACTGTCGCCGTCGCCACCGTCTGCGAGGCCCTGCGCCGCAGCGGCTGCGGCGCCCGGCTGGTGCAGATCGGCTGCGGCGCCGAGTACGGCCCGAGCCAGCCCGGTTCCTCCACGGCCGAGGACGCCGTGCCTCGCCCCGGCGGCCCGTACGGCGTGAGCAAGCTCGCAGCCACCGAACTCGTCCTCGGCTCCGGCCTCGACGCGGTCGTGCTCCGGGTCTTCTCACCCGTCGGTCCCGGCACGCCCGCCGGCTCGCCGCTCGGCCGTCTCGCCGAGGCCATGCGACGCGCCATGCAGTCCGGCGACGGCGAACTCAAGCTCGGAGGTCTCGGCGTCCAGCGCGACTTCGTCGACGTACGGGACGTCGCCCGAGCCGTGCACGCCGCCTCCCTCTCCGCCGCGCAGGGCGTCATCAACATCGGCTCCGGCCGCGCCGTCCGCCTGCGTGACGTCGCCGGCACGCTCGCCAGGGTGGCCGGATACGGCGGAACCCTGCACGAACTCGACGGCCCGCACGGCCACCTGCGGCCGGCCGTCGGCCACCCGCGCGGTGACTCCGACCACGCGCCCCAGGTGACGTACCCGTACCCGGACGGCTGCGGCAGCTGGCAGCAGGCCGATGTGCGCACCGCACGCGACCGGCTCGGCTGGCGGCCCCGGATCAATCTCGAAGAGTCCCTCGCCGACATCTGGATGGAGGCGGCATGCCGCATCTGACCAGCGCCACGACGGGCACCGCGAGCACCGGCGTCCGCACCGGATTCGGTGTCCCCGGCTACGCCCACCCCCTCGTAGCGCCCACCGAGTGGGACCTGCTCACCCGCCCCGGCACGCCCCTGCACTGGGTCGTCCTCGACGTCGCCGAGGGCGCCGGAATCCGACCCGACCCGCAATGCCTGGAGGCGGCAGGACGCCTGCGCAACACGGGCGTCCGCGTCCTCGGCCGCCTCGACACCGCCCACGGGGCCCGCGCCCTCACCGAGACGATCGTCGACGCGGGCCGCTTCGTCGACTGGTACCAGGTCGACGGCTTCCTCCTGGCCCGCTGCCCCTCCGGGCGCGCCTCGCTCCCCGCGATCCGCCGCACCGTCTCCGCGCTGCGCGCGGTCCGTGACGGTGCACACATCGTCCTCGGCCACGGCACCCACCCGCATCCCGGCTACGCCGAGGACGCCGACCAACTGGTGACCTTCGCGGGGCCGTGGGGCGACTACCGCTGGTCGCAGGCGGCCGAGTGGACGGCGGACCATCCGCCTGAGCGCTTCTGCCACTTCGTCCACGGTGTGCCACACCGGCACCTGGAGGAGGCGTTGCGCATCGCGCGCTGGCAGGGCGCGGCGACCGTCTGGTTCACCGACCGCACGGACCGCGGAGGCCGCCACGACCCCTGGGAGAGCCTGCCCGGCTACTGGGACGACATTGTCTCGCGGGTCGGAACAGGTGTCTCGGAATGAAGATGGCCATGGCACTGTTACACGGAGAACAACCGTAGTGATTGACCGATCAACGGAGTCCCCGTGTCGCTGCCACCCCTGGTCGAGCCAGCCTCTGAGCTCACCGTAGACGAGGTCCGCAGGTACTCCCGCCACCTGATCATCCCTGACGTCGGGATGGACGGGCAGAAGCGGCTGAAGAACGCCAAGGTGCTGTGTGTGGGCGCCGGCGGCCTGGGCTCGCCGGCGCTGATGTACCTCGCCGCCGCGGGCGTCGGCACGCTCGGCATCGTGGAATTCGACGAGGTCGACGAGTCGAACCTGCAGCGCCAGATCATCCACAGCCAGTCCGACATCGGCCGCTCCAAGGCCGAGTCCGCCCGTGACACCGTCAAGGGCATCAACCCGTACGTGAACGTGATCCTTCACGAGGAGCGGCTCGAGGCCGACAACGTGATGGACATCTTCAGCCAGTACGACCTGATCGTCGACGGCACGGACAACTTCGCGACCCGCTACCTGGTCAATGACGCCTGCGTCCTGCTGAACAAGCCGTACGTGTGGGGCTCGATCTACCGCTTCGACGGCCAGGCCTCGGTGTTCTGGTCCGAGCACGGCCCCTGCTACCGCTGCCTCTACCCGGAGCCCCCGCCCCCCGGCATGGTCCCCTCCTGCGCCGAGGGCGGCGTGCTGGGCGTGCTGTGCGCGTCCATCGGCTCCATCCAGGTCAACGAGGCCATCAAGCTCCTCGCGGGCATCGGCGAGCCGCTGGTCGGCCGCCTGATGATCTACGACGCCCTGGAGATGCAGTACCGCCAGGTCAAGGTCCGCAAGGACCCGAACTGCGCGGTGTGCGGCGAGAACCCGACCGTCACCGAACTCATCGACTACGAGGCCTTCTGCGGCGTCGTGTCCGAGGAGGCCCAGGCGGCGGCCGCCGACTCGACGATCACCCCGAAGCAGCTCAAGCAGTGGATCGACGACGGCGAGAACATCGACATCATCGACGTCCGCGAGCCGAACGAGTACGAGATCGTCTCCATCCCGGGCGCCCGCCTGATCCCGAAGAACGAGTTCCTCATGGGCACCGCCCTCGAAAGCCTGTCGCAGGACAAGAAGATCGTCCTGCATTGCAAGACGGGTGTCCGCAGTGCGGAAGTCCTCGCGGTCCTGAAGGCCGCGGGCTTCTCCGACGCGGTGCACGTCGGCGGCGGCGTGATCGGCTGGGTCAACCAGATCGAGCCGGACAAGCCGGTCTACTGAGCCGAGCGGCTCCCGGCGGGGGTCCCGCGCACCGTGGGTGTGCGGGACCCCCGCCGTCGTCATGAGCAGACCTTGCCGTCCTCCGGCACCGTGCCCGTTAGCAGGTAGGCGTCCACCGTCGAGTCGACGCAGTCGCTCCCGCTGCCGTACGCCCCGTGGCCCTCGCCCTTCCAGGTGAGCACCACGCCGACGTCCTCGCCCAGCTCGTCGGCCATCTTCTTCGCGCCCTCGTACGGCGTCGCCGGGTCGCCGGTGTTGCCGACCACCAGGACCGGCGGGGCGCCGGGCGCGCTCACCTCCGGGGTGTCGTACTGCCCGGGCACCGGCCAGTCGTGGCACCAGCCGGCCGTGTCCCAGCCGAGGAAGTCCCCGAACACCGGCGAGATCCTCTCGAACGCCGGCAGCAGCTTCCTGGTCTCCTCCGCGGTCGGCCGCTGTTTGTCGTCCAGGCAGGATATGAGGCGTTGCGAGTGGGTGGTCGTGCCGTAGCGCCCCGACGCGTCACGCTCGTTGTAGCCGTCGGCGAGCTCCAGCAGCTCCGAGCCGTCGCCCTGCTCCGCCGACTTCAGGGCGCTGGTCAGCGTCGGCCAGCCCTCCTTGCTGTAGAGCGGCAGGACGATGCCGGTGAGCGCCAGCGTCTGGTTCAGCTCGCGCCCGGACGAGGTCGGCAGCGGGTGCGCGTCGATCCTCTTCAGCAGGCCGGCGATCTTCCGCGAGCCCTGCCGCGGATCCTGGCCGGTGGATTTCAGGTAGTCGTCCAGCGCGCGCTGGAAGCCGCGGGTCTGGTTCATCGCGTGGCCCACGGTGCCGGCGCTGGGGTCGACGACCGCGTCGAGGACCAGCCGTCCCACGTTCCGCGGGAACAGGTGGGCGTAGACGCCGCCGAGTTCGGTGCCGTAGGAGATGCCGAAGTAGTGCAGCCTGTCGTCGCCGAGGACCTGGCGCATCAGGTCCATGTCGCGGGCGGTGTCGGTCGTCGAGACGTGCGCCATCAGCTTCCCGGCGGCCTTCCGGCAGCCCTTGCCGAAGTCGGCGGCGTCCTGGAGGTACGCCCTCTCCTCGGCCGGGGTGTCGGGGGTGACGTCCACGTCCTCCGCGGCCTGGATCTCCTTGTCGCCCCGGCAGCGCACGCCCTCGCTGGCGGCGACCCCGCGAGGGTCCCAGCTCACCAGGTCGTACCGCTCGCGCAGCGACGACACCGTGGAGTCGTACGACGGCATCATGGACACGCCCGAGCCGCCCGGACCGCCGAAGTTGAACAGCAGCGAGCCGATGCGGTGCTCCCCGCGGGCGCGCGCACGGATCAGCGCGAGGCCGATCGTCTCGCCGTCCGGCTTCGCCCAGTCCAGCGGCACCTTCAGCGTCGCGCACCGCCAGTCGCTGCCCGGGGCGGGGGAGTCTGCGGTGGCCTTGCAGCGTCCCCAGTCGAGCCTCTGCGCGGTCAGCGAGGAGGGCAGCGCGGCGGTCGTGCCGGAGGCGCCGCCCGACGCGGAGGTTGCCGCGCCCGTGCGATCGCCGCTCCTGCCGTCGTCGGACGAGCCGCCGCCACAGCCCGCCAACAGGAACGCGGCGGCGGCCCCGAAGGCCGTCCACCGTGCGAGACGTGCCATGCGCATACCCCCCTCACGAGCCGTCCGCACCGAGCAGCGGATGGCGGTCAGGCCATGGTAGGCGGATCGCACCGAGCCTGCCCGACCCTGTGGATAACCCTCTGACCTGTGCTTTCTTCAGTGCCGGGCTGGGTGTCAGGAGCAGACCGTCCCATTCGGCGGGACCCTGCCGTCCAGCAGATAGGAGTTCACCGCCCGCTGCACGCACTTGTTCTTGCTGTCGTAGGCACCGTGCCCCTGGCCCTTGTACGTCAGCTCGACGCCGACGCCCGGGCCCAGCGCGTCCACCATCTTCTTCGCGCCCTCGTACGGTGTGGCCGGGTCGCCGGTGTTGCCCACCACGAGGATCGGCGCCGACCCGGGCGCGCTGACGACGGGGTGGTCGGCGGCGCCCGCGACGGGCCAGTCGGTGCAGCTGATCATGGACCAGGCCAGGTAGTCCCCGAACACCGGCGAGGCGGCGCGGAACGCGGGCAGCCGCCGCTCCACCTGCGCGGGCGTGTACCGGGGTCTGGCGTCCGCGCAGTTGATGGAGACGTTGGCGGCGGTGAGGTTGCTGTACTCGCCGTTCTCGTTGCGCCCGTTCATCGCGTCGGACAGCCTCATCAGCAGCTCTCCGTCACCGTCGTACGCCTGCTGCAGGCCCTCGGTGAGGTAGGCCCAGAAGTCCTTCGAGTACAGGGCCTGCGCGATGCCGCTGGTCGCGGCGGTCTGGGTCAGCTCGCGTGGGAAGACGCCGGGGATCGGCTTGCGGTCGAGGGCCTTCAGCAGGCCGGTGATGCGGGCCTCGACGTCCTGGGCGTTGTCGCCGATCGGGCAGGGCTCGGGCTTCGACGTGCAGTCCGCGGCGAAGTTGTCGAGCGCCAGCTGGAAGCCCGCGGCCTGTCCCAGGGAGCTCTGTTCCGGGTTCTGCGTGGGGTCGACGACCGCGTCGAAGACGGCGCGGCCGACCCGCTTGGGGAACAGGTGGGCGTAGACGCCGCCGAGTTCGGTGCCGTAGGAGATGCCGAAGTAGTGCAGCTTGTCGTCGCCGAGGACCTGGCGCATCAGGTCCATGTCGCGGGCCGCGTCGGTGGTGCGCACGTGCGGCAGCAGCTTCTCGGAGTTCTTCTCGCAGGCGTCGTTGAACCGCCTGGTGTTGTGCAGCAGCTCGGTGCGCTGGCGGGCGTCGTCGGGGATCGCGTCCTGCTGGAAGTAGGCGTCGAGCTGCTGGTCGTTCTCGCACTCGACGGGGGCGCTGCGGCCGACCCCGCGCGGGTCGAAGCTGACCAGGTCGTAGCGGGTGCGCAGGGCCGTGTAGTCCTTGGCGAACGCGGGAAGCGTGGTGACCCCCGAGCCGCCGGGGCCGCCGAAGTTGAACACCAGAGAGCCGATGCGCCGGTTCTTCCCGCCGCTCGCCTTCGCCCGGATCAGCGCGATGCCGATCCTGTCGCCCTTGGGCTCGTCCCAGTCCAACGGGACTTTCATGGTGGCGCACTGCCAGCGTCCGCCGTTCGGCAGGGGAGTCGGGGCGTCGCCGCCGCCCTCGGCCTCGGACGGGGCCGGGCAGTCCTTCCAGTCGAGCTTCTGGTCCGTCAGGTCCTCGTCCCGGGATCCGCCGTCGCCGCAGCCCGCCAGGACGCAGGACAGCAGTACGGCGGTGGCGGTCACGGCAGCGGCGCGCCGACGGAGCGGGTTGGGCATGGACCCATCCTGCGGTCGGGCACGCGTGCGTGCTCGGGGCGCGGGCCGTACGAGGTACCGCCCGCGGCTACAGGGAACCCTTGCGGGTGAGGTGGTTGAAGGCCAGCCAGCCCGGCAGGACCGGCAGCCACAGGGTCAGCAGCCGGAACAGCAGCACGGCCGGGGCCGCGACCTCCTTGGGCAGGCCCACGGCGATCAGGCCGACCGTCAGGGTCGCCTCCACCGCGCCCACGCCGCCCGGGGTCGGCGCCGCGGAGCCGAGCGCGTTGCCGGCGAGGAAGACGACGGCGACGCTGGCGATGCTCAGCGAGGTCGAGCCGTCGCCGAACGCGCGGATCGAGGCGTCCAGGCACATCACGAAGCAGGCGGTCAGCAGCAGCATGCCGCCGATGCCGGTGACGAGCTTCTGCGGCCTCTGCAGCACGTCCAGCATGCGCGGCACGACACCGGCGAAGAGCGACCGCACCCGCGTGACGACGAACTTCCGCAGGAACGGCACCGACGTGACGACCAGGACGAGCACCGCGACCGTGAGCAGACCCGCGATGACCGTCCGGGACGGCGACAGCGACGGCGTCTTCTCGGTGCCGGTCAGATAGCCGAAGGACAGCAGCATCAGGATGTGCGCGCCGAGCCCGAACAGCTGCGACGCGCCGACGCTCGCCACCGCGAGCCCGGGGCGCACCCCCGAGCGCTGCAGGAAACGCGTGTTGAGGGCGACACCGCCCACCGCGGGCGGCGCCACGATCTTCACGAACGACCCGGCGACCTGCGCCGCCACCGTCCGCAGGAACGGCACCCGCTCGGGCACGAACCCCAGCAGCGCCATCGCCGCCGCGAAGTAGCTGCCCGCCGAGAACAGCACCGCCGCGGCGACCCAGCCCCACTGCGCGCCCGCGATCAGCGGCCCGAACTCGATGTGGGTGAGCTGCGTCAGCAGGAAGTACGCGCCGATGGCACCCGCGATGAAACTGATCAGCGTCCGCGGCCGTACCCGCTCCAGACGGGCCGGCTCGACCGGCGCCTGCGGCCTGATCCGCAGCACCTCGTAGCGGATCTGCGTCAGCAGATCCTCCTCGCGTGCCTCTTCCAGCGCGTCGTCGAGGGCCCGCTTCTCGGCCCTGGCCTCCGCACGCACGGTCTTCTTGTCCGGTTTGCCCGCCGGCTCCGCGTCGCCCGAGCCTTCCTCCAGACGGGCCTGCTTGGCCTGCTGCGACGCCTCCAGGACCGCCTCACGCTCGCGCTGGGCCCGCTCCCGGGCCAGTTTCCGCAGCGTCGCGCGGGTGGAGCGGCTGAGCGCGATGGGCTGCAGCATCGGCAGGCAGTCGGCCACGGCGTCGGGGCCGAGCACGCTCACCGCCGTGGCCACGGCGCGTTCGGCGCCCACCCGCAGACCGAGCGTCACCAGCAGCTGGGAGATGTCCATGCGCAGCAGCAGGTCACCCGCGGCGATCTCGCCCACCCGCAGATCGGTGAGGATCACCGCGCCGGACGGATCCACCAGGATCGCGTCACCCACGAGCCTGCGGTGCGCGATGCGCCGGGACTGCAGCGCCCGCACCTGGCCCCAGGTGTCGTGCAGCAGGTCGTCGGTGATCTCCTCGTCCGGCAGCGAGTCCAGGGTGCGCCCGCCGATGTGCTCGTAGACGAGCATCACCGCGTCGGGGCCCAGTTCGGAGGTCGCGATCAGCTTGGGCGCGTTGGCGCCGGCCGCGATGGCCGCGTACGCCAGCAGCGCCTCCTGCTCCAGCGCCTGGCGCAGCGACTGCAGGCTGCTGCGGGTGGCGAATCCGCGCAGCGTCAGGTTGCGCCACGCTCGGTAGAAGAAACCCTGGGCCTGCTGTTCCCGGTCCACCACCGTCACGTCCAGGGGCGGGCCGTCCTCGAGCGTGACGAAGTAGCGCCGGCCGCGGTCACCGGTCTCCAGGGTGTCGTGGACCTCCTCGCGGGCCGCGGTGACCGGGCGGAAGCCGACGTGCCGCAGGCCCGCCATCAGCGTCCGCCCGGTCGGCCGCACGTTGGGGGAGCCGACCGCGTACAGCGTTCCGTAGGCGACGGTCCAGCCGATCAGCACCGTGAGGATGATCGAGAACGGGGTCGTGTACCCGGTGACCAGCATCGAGAAGGCGTCGAGGAGGAGCACGATCCACAGCACCGCCCGCCAGCGCGGCCGCCGCGACATGCCGACGGCCGTCATGTACGCGATGACGGGCGCGAGGTAGCCGTGCACGGGGTCGGTCAGGGCGTGGATGTCACCGGGAGAGGGCTGGGTGAGCGCCTCCTGGATGGAGCCGGGGGCGCCCTTGGCCACCCACAGGTCGGTGGCGAGGGTCACTCCGTGCGCCAGGACCGCCGCCAGCACGCCGTCGGCGATGCGGAGCCCGTCGCGTTTGATCAGCCGTTCGATCGCGAAAGCGACCGGCACCAGCAGGATCGCGATGCTGGAGGCCAGGCCGGCGATCTTGATCAGCAGGTCGGGCGCCTGACCGGTGCCCTTGTTGATGTCCTGCTCCAGCCCGGAGGTCGTGCCGTGCGCGAACGCGGAGATCGCGAGCAGCACGGCGATCGCCAGCACGCCCACCAGCAGGCGCATCAGGTCGGAGGGGCGGTGCACGCGCGCGGGAAGCAGCGGTTCGTCGCCCTCGACCTCGTCGATGTGCGTCTGTTCGACCAGGCCGGGGCCGCCGTCGGGAGCCGCCTCGGAGGTCTTCCGGGAGGCCTTCCGGAAGGTCTTCCGGGAGGTCGCCTCCCCACCGTCCGCGGTGTCCGGGCGCGACGAAGCGTCAGAGGTGTTCTCCGCATCCTCCGGGTGCGCACCCTGCTGCTTCATCGTCTCTTCTTGATCTCGTATCACCAGTCACCGCCCGCATGATGGTGGCATGCCCCGCCGACACACGGGGGCATCAGGGTGCAAACGCGGGGGCGCACAGTCTGCCGGACGCGCCTCCAGAGGGCGAGGGCTACGCACGGTCGCGAGCTCGTCGCACTGTCGGTGGGGTGGTGCAGGATGGGCCGGATGAGCGAGGAGAGCCTTTCCCCGGACGCCCGTGCGGAGCACGCCGAGGCGCTGCCGGACTATGCCGAACGGGTCCTCGAGGTGGCCGAGCTCATCCCGCCCGGACGCGTCATGACCTACGGGGACGTGGCCGAGTGGCTGGAGGAGGGAGGACCCCGCCAGGTGGGCCGGGCGATGGCCCTGTACGGAGGTGCCGTCCCGTGGTGGCGGGTCGTCCGCGCGGACGGCGTCCTGCTCCCGGGGCACGAACTGAGGGCGCTGGACCGCTACCGGGCCGAGGGCACACCGCTGCGGGAGGCGAACCGGGCCACGGAGGGCCACCTGCCGCGTCTCGACATGAGACGGGCGCGCTGGGACGGCGGCGAACGCACGGAAGGTCACACTTGACAGCTTCCGGCATCCGGCGGGTTCCGGTGTGACCTTTGCTCCGTACGGGGGAAGCGGGGCACGCTCGTGACATGACGTACGTTCGTGAGGTGAGGGGCATGGGTGCCATGAGCGCCATGAGTGCCGGGAGTGTCCAGAGCGCCTCGCGGGAAGAAGCGGAAGCCCTGCCTCCGCGCCGTCCGTCGGCGTAGCGTCGGCTGCGCGTGTCCCGCTCACCACCCGACCACCGCAGTGCACGCGCGGTGGTCCGACAACCAGTACGACCACCAGGACCGGCGAACCACGTGAGCTCCTCTTCCTCCACCAGGCACCTGCCGCATCCCCGGACGCGGCAGGGGAGCCGTGGCGCTTACCGACTGGTTCGTACCCCGCCGGTCCCGCCGGATCCCCCTCGTCTGGACGCGCCGCAGCGCGCCGTGGTTGACCACCGGACCGGTCCGTTGCTCGTCCTCGCAGGTCCGGGCACCGGCAAGACCACCACGCTCGTGGAGTCCGTGGCGGCGCGGATCGCCCGTGGCGGGGACCCGGGGCGCATCCTGGTGCTGACGTTCAGCCGCAAGGCCGCCGTCGAACTCCGCGACCGCATGGCGCTGCGCATAGGAGCGGCCCGCGCCCCGCAGGCGACCACGTTCCACTCGTTCTGCTACGCCCTGGTCCGCGCCCACCAGGACACCGATCTGTTCGTGGAACCGCTGCGCCTGCTGTCGGGCCCGGAGCAGGACGTGACCGTACGCGAACTGCTCGCCGGCCAGCTCGACCTGCAGCGCCTCGGCCTGGCGCACGTCCGCTGGCCGGACGAACTGCGCGCCTGCCTGACCACCCGCGGCTTCGCCGACGAGGTCCGCGCGGTCCTCGCACGCAGCCGCGAACTGGGCCTGGACCCCGGTGCCCTGGACTCCTTCGCCCGCCGCATCGGCCGCCCCGACTGGACCGCCGCGGCCGCGTTCCTCGCCGAGTACCTGGACGTGCTCGACATGCAGGGCGTCCTCGACTACGCCGAACTGGTCCACCGCGCGGTGCTGCTCGCCCACCGCCCCGGTGTCGCCGAGCGGCTGGCCGCGCAGTACGACGCCGTCTACGTGGACGAGTACCAGGACACCGACCCCGCCCAGGTACGGCTCCTGCGCGCCCTCGCCGGCGGTGGGCGCACCCTGGTCGCCTTCGGCGACCCCGACCAGTCGATCTACGCGTTCCGGGGCGCGGACGTGGGCGGCATCCTCCAGTTCCCGGCGGTCTTCCGACGCGTGGACGGCAGCCCGGCGCCCGTCGAGGTCCTGCGCACCTCCCGCCGCTCCGCGGCCGTCGTGCTCGCCGCGACCCGGCTGCTCACCCAGCGCATGCCACTGACCCGCCTCCCGGCCGACCGGATCCGCGCGCACCGCGAGCTCGTCCCGGTGCGCGACGGGGGCCGGGTCGAGGTCTACACGTACCCGACGCCCGGCACCGAGCTGGACAACGTCGCCGACATCCTGCGCCGGGCACACCTGGAGGACGGCGTCCCCTGGCGCGACATGGCGGTCCTGGTGCGCGCCGGTGCCCGTACGATCCCGGCGGTCCGCCGCGCCCTCACCGCCGCCGGCGTCCCCCTCGACATCGACGGCGACGACCTGCCGCTGCGGCACGAACCGGCGGTCGCCCCGCTGCTCACGGCACTGCGGGCGGTGGCGGAGGCGGAGGTGGGGCGCCGGCCCGGTGCCGGGGAGCCCGTATCCGGGGGGACCGTATCCGGGGGGACCGTATCCGGGGGGACCGTATCCGGGGGGACCGTATCCGGGGGGACCGTATCCGGGGAGCCCGTATCCGGGGAGCCCGGTGAGTACCCCGGTCCCGACAGTCCGGGAGCCGGGGAGTCCGGTTCCGAGAGCCTCGGACCTGGGGAGCCCGGTTCCGAGAGCCCCGGGCCCGGGCAGCCCGGAGCCCGGGAGAGCGGACCCGGGCCGGAGGCCTGCTGGCTCGGCACCGAGACCGCCCTCACCCTTCTCGCCTCCCCCCTCGCCGGCATGGACGCCGCCGACCTGCGCCGCCTCGGGCGCGCCCTGCGCGACGAGGAACGGGCCGCCGGCAACCCGCTGCCGCCCCCCTCGGACGAACTGCTCGCGCGGGCGCTGGCCGAACCCGAGCGCCTGGTCGCGCACGACCCCGCGTACGCGCGCGGCGCCCAGCGCCTCGGCGCGCTGCTGCGCACGGCCCGCGAACGCCTCGCGGGCGGCGGCACCGCCGAGGAGGCGCTGTGGGACCTGTGGCAGGGCACACCCTGGCCGGCGCGTCTGGAACGGGCGGCCCGGCGCGGCGGCGCGGCCGGCCGCAACGCCGACCGGGACCTCGACGCCGTGTGCGCGCTGTTCGCGACGGCCGCGCGCGCGGAGGAGCGCACGGGCGGCCGGGGCGCCCTGAACTTCCTGGAGGAGATCGAGGCCGAGGACATCGCCGCGGACACCCTCACCCGCCGCGCCGTGCGCCCCGACGCCGTGCGCCTGATGACCGCGCACCGCTCCAAGGGCCTGGAGTGGCGGCTCGTCGTCGTCGCCGGCGTCCAGGAGGGCCTGTGGCCCGACCTGCGCCGCCGCGGCTCCCTCCTGGAGGCCGACCGCATCGGACGCGACGGACTCGCCGAACCCCTGACCCCGGGGGCGCTGCTGGCCGAGGAACGCCGCCTGTTCTACGTCGCCGCCACGCGCGCGCGTGAACGCCTCGTCGTCACCGCCGTGAAGGCACCCGCCGACGACGGCGACCAGCCCTCCCGCTTCCTCACCGAACTCGGCGTCGAACCCGCGGATGTCACGGGCCGCCCGCGCCGCCCGCTGTCCGTCGCCGCGCTCGTCGCCGAACTGCGCGCCACCACGGTCGATCCGCACGTGTCGGACACCCTCAGACAGGCCGCCGCCCACCGGCTGGCCCGCCTCGCCGCGCTCGCCGACGAGGACGGCCGCCCGCTCGTCCCGTCCGCCCACCCCTACCGCTGGTGGGGCATGTTCGAGCCGACCGAGAGCAAGGTGCCGCTGCGCGACCGCGACGAGCCCGTCGTGCTCTCCGGCAGCGCCCTCGACCAGCTCGCCAACACCTGCGCCCTGCAGTGGTTCCTGGGCCGCGAGGTGAAGGCCGACGCCCCCGCCACCACCTCCCAGGGTTTCGGCAACGTGGTGCACGTGCTCGCCGACGAGGTGGCCTCCGGACACACCCCGGCCGACCTCGCCGTCCTCATGGAGCGCCTGGACTCCGTGTGGAACGCGCTCGCCTTCGACGCGCCGTGGAAGTCGGCGCAGGAGAAGGAGAACGCGCGCGTGGCGCTCGAACGGTTCCTGAAGTGGCACGTCATGGACCGCGCAAGCCGCACACCGGTGGCCAGCGAACACGATTTCGACGTCACCCTCGAAGCGGGCGAGTACGAGGTCCGCATCCGTGGCCAGATGGACCGCGTGGAGGCCGACGGAGAGGGCCGCGCGTACGTCGTCGACTTCAAGACCGGCAAACAGGCGCCGACCGCCCGCGAGGTGGAACGCCACCCCCAGCTCGCCGTCTATCAGCTCGCCGTCCGCGAGGGCGCCGTCGACGACGTCTTCGGCGGAGTGCGCCCGGAGCCGGGCGGGGCCGAACTGGTCCAGCTGCGCCAGGGCGCCGCCGGGCGCGACGGCGGAGAGACCCTGCCGAAGGTGCAGGCCCAGCAGCCCCTGGAGGGGGAGTGGGCCGGCGACCTGCTGGCCACCGCCGCCGGCAAGGTCCTCGACGAGCGGTTCACGCCGACCACCGGCCAGCACTGCACGCACTGCGCCTTCCGGGCTTCCTGCAGCGCCAGGTCCGAGGGACGGCACGTCGTGGAGTGACCCGGCCGGCGACCCGGCCCGGCGACACCGGGCCGGCGACCGGCGTGACATATCGCACCACACGTGCTGACCAGCGCTTCTCGGCCCACGAATGTCCGATCCCGCATCCACTGTCGGTGCCCGCCGCTAGCCTCTCTGACGTGCCGCCCCGTATCACCGACCCCGAGCAGCTCAAGCAGCTCCTCGGCATTCCGTTCACGCCGGAGCAGACGGCCTGCATCATCGCGCCGCCCGCCCCGCAGGTGATCGTGGCCGGAGCCGGGTCGGGCAAGACGACGGTGATGGCGGCGCGCGTGGTGTGGCTGGTCGGCACCGGCCAGGTCGCCCCCGAGCAGGTGCTCGGCCTGACGTTCACCAACAAGGCCGCCGGTGAACTCGCCGAACGCGTCCGCAAGGCCCTGATCAAGGCAGGCGTCACCGATCCGGACGTCATCGACCCGGACAACCCGCCCGGCGAGCCGGTGATCTCCACCTACCACGCCTTCGCGGGCCGCCTGCTGAGCGACCACGGCCTGCGCATCGGCCTCGAACCGACCGCCCGCCTCCTCGCCGACGCCACCCGCTACCAGCTGGCCGCGCGCGTGCTGCGCGAGGCCCCGGGACCCTATCCGGCGCTGACCCGTTCCTTCGCGGACCTGGTCAGCGACCTGCTCGCCCTCGACTCCGAACTCGCCGAACACCTGGTCCGCCCAGAAGACCTGCGCGGGTACGACACCGCACTGCTGCGCACGCTGGAGGGCATCCGGCTCAGCAACGCCGACCTGCGCAAGGTCCCCGAGGCGGCCGCGGCGCGCCGGGAACTCGCCGAGTTGGTGGTCCGCTACCGGGCCGCCAAGCGCGAACGCGACCTGCTCGACTTCGGCGACCAGATCGCCCTGTCCGCCCAGCTCGCCCGGAACGCCGACGTGGGCCGCATCCTGCGCGAGGAGTTCCGCGTGGTGCTGCTCGACGAGTACCAGGACACCTCGGTCGCCCAGCGTGTCCTCCTCGCCGGCCTCTTCGGCGGCGGCACCGGCCACCCGGTGACCGCCGTCGGCGACCCCTGCCAGGCGATCTACGGCTGGCGCGGCGCCTCCGTCGCCAACCTGGACGACTTCCCCGAGCACTTCGCCCACCCCGACGGCCGACCCGCCACCCGGCAGGCGCTCAGCGAGAACCGCCGCAGCGGCGGCCGCCTCCTCGACCTCGCCAACGGCCTCGCCGGGCCCCTGCGCGCCATGCACGCGGGCGTGGAGGCACTCCGCCCGGCACCCGGCGCCGAACGCGACGGCATCGTGCGCTGCGCCCTGCTGCCCACCCACGCCGAGGAGATCGAGTGGCTCGCCGACTCGATCGCGCACCTCGTCGACACCGGCAAGGCCCCCGGCGAGATCGCCGTCCTGTGCCGCACGGCGACCGACTTCGCCGAGATCCAGGGCGCCCTGGTCGCCCGGGACGTCCCCGTCGAGGTGGTCGGCCTGTCCGGGCTGCTGCACCTGCCCGAGATCGCCGACCTGGTCGCGGTCTGCGAAGTCCTCCAGGACCCCGGCGCCAACGCCTCGCTGGTCCGCCTGCTGACCGGCCCGCGCTGGCGCATCGGCCCGCGCGACCTCGCCCTCCTGGGCCGCCGCGCCCGCCGGCTCGTCGCGCACGCTCGTGTGGGCGACGACGCCGACCGGGACCGCAGGCTCGCCGAGGCCGTCGAGGGAGTCGACCCGTCCGAGGTGATCTCGCTCGCGGACGCCCTCGACACGTTCCTGGAGATGCCGCTCGACGCCGGGCGCGAGGACGACAGGCTGCCGTTCTCGCCGGACGCGCGCGTGCGGTTCGCCCGCCTGGCCGCCGAACTGCGCGACCTGCGCCGCTCCTTGGCCGACCCGCTGATGGACGTGCTGCACCGCGTCCTCGCCGTGACCGGCCTGGAGGTGGAACTGTCGGCGTCCCCGCACGCCCTGGCCGCCCGCCGCCGCGAGACCCTGTCGAACTTCCTGGACATCGCCGCCTCGTTCGCCGCGGGCGACGGCGAGGCCACCCTGCTGGCCTTCCTGGCCTTCCTGCGCACCGCCGCCCAGTACGAGAAGGGGCTCGACAACGCCCTTCCCGGCGGCGAGAACACCGTGAAGGTGCTCACCGCCCACAGGTCCAAGGGCCTGGAATGGGATGTCGTCGTTGTGCCCGGCCTGGTCAAGGGCACCTTCCCCAGCGCCCAGGGCCGCGAGAAGTGGACCGCTCAGGGCAAGGTGCTGCCCCACGAACTGCGCGGCGACGCCGACACCCTGCCCGACGTCGAGGCATGGGACGCGCGCGGCCTGAAGGCCTTCCACGAGGCCATGAAGGAGCACCAGCTCACCGAGGAACTCCGCCTCGGCTACGTCACCTTCACCCGTCCCCGCTCCCTGCTCCTCGGCTCCGGCCACTGGTGGGGCCCCAGCCAGAAGAAGCCACGCGGGCCGTCCGACTTCCTGCTGGCCCTCCACCACCACTGCGCGGCCGGTCACGGCGAGATCGAGGCCTGGGCGGACGAGCCGGCGGAGGACGAGGAGAACCCGGCCCTCCACCGGGCGAGCACCGACCAGGTGTGGCCGCTGCCGCTGGACGAGGCGGCCCTCGCCCGGCGCCGGGCGGCCGCCGAGACGGTACTCGGCCACCTGGACCGCCTCGCCTCCCACGCAACGGCCCAACCGTCCGCCACCCACGACCCGGACAGCCACCACGACCCCGAGTGGCCCCCACCGCCCGAGGACGACGAGCCGCCGTACCCGGAGGAGCCCCCCTTCCGGGAGGAGCCGCGGCCGGTGGAGGACCCGGCCGACTGGGACGCCTGGTCCACCGACCGCCCGACCGTCCCGCACCAGGCCGCGGCACCGGACGACACGCAACCCCCGATCGCCGCAACGGCGCACCCGGAGCGGCCCACCCGCGAATCCGCCCGCGTCCACCCCCGCCTCACCCCCGAGGAGGCCCGCACCATAGCCTCCTGGGACCGCGACCTGGAAGCCCTCACCGGAGAACTCCTGCGTGCCCGGGACGCCGTCACGGACGTGCCGCTGCCGGCGTCTCTCACCGCCTCCCAGGTGCTGCGCCTGGCCGCCGATCCGGACGGTTTCGCGCAGGAACTCGCGCGCCCCATGCCGCGCCCCCCGCAACCTGCCGCCCGCCGCGGCACCCGGTTCCACGCCTGGATGGAGGCCCGTTTCGAGGCACTGACCCTGCCCATGCTGGAGCCGGACGACCTGCCCGGCAGCGACGCGGAGATCGCCGACGAATGCGATCTGGAGTCCCTCAAGGCCGCCTTCGAGCGCACCGAGTACGCCCACCGCACCCCCTATCGGGTCGAGGCGCCCTTCCAGATCGTCATCGCCGGCCGCGTGATCCGGGGCCGTATCGACGCCGTCTACAAGAACGACGGCGGCGACCGGCCGACGTACGAGATCGTCGACTGGAAGACCAACCGTGCCCCCACCGCCGACCCGCTCCAACTCGCCCTGTACCGGCTCGCCTGGGCCGAGCAGCGAGGCGTCCCACCGGAGACCGTGGACGCCGTTTTCGTGTACGTCCGCAGCGGTGAGGTCGTGCGACCCGACGGCCTGCCCGGCCGGGCCGCGCTGGAGCGGCTGCTGCTGGAGGGACCGGCCGCGCAAGCGAACTGTGAGGAACCGCCCAACGAGGATGTCCCCGCGGGCCGATAGGGTCGTGACCATGAGCCAGCCCGTTGACAGTGCCGTCAGCGCCGTCCGTTCGTACATCGAGCAGCACCGCGCCGCCTTCCTCGACGACCTCGTGGAGTGGCTGCGCATCCCCTCCGTGTCGGCCCAGCCAGGCCACGCGTCCGACGTGCGACGCAGCGCCGAATGGCTGGCCGCCGCACTCGCGCGGACCGGCTTCCCGACCACGGAGGTCTGGGAGACACCGGGCGCTCCGGCGGTCTTCGCCGAGTGGCCCTCCGCCGACCCCGGGGCCCCCACCGTCCTGGTCTACGGCCACCACGACGTGCAGCCCGCCGCCCGCGAGGACGGCTGGGACAGCGAGCCCTTCGAACCCGTCGTCCGCGGCAACCGCCTCTACGCGCGCGGGGCGGCCGACGACAAGGGCCAGGTGTTCTTCCACACACTCGGTGTCCGCGCCCATCTCGCCGCCACCGGCCGCACCGCCCCTGCCGTCAACCTCAAGCTGCTGATCGAGGGTGAGGAAGAGTCGGGTTCCCCGCACTTCCGCGCCCTTCTCGAGCGGCACGCGGACCGGCTCACCGCCGACGCCGTGATCGTCTCCGACACCGGCATGTGGTCCGAGGACACCCCCACGGTGTGCACCGGCATGCGCGGCCTCGCCGAGTGCGAGATCCGGCTGTACGGCCCCGACCAGGACATCCACTCCGGCTCCTTCGGCGGCGCCGTCCCCAACCCGGCCACCGCGGCGGCCCGTCTGGTCGCCGCGCTGCACGACGAGCACGCACGCGTGGCGATCCCCGGGTTCTACGACGGCGTCGTCGAACTCACCGACCGTGAACGCGAACTCTTCGCCGAGCTGCCCTTCGACGAACAGCGGTGGCTGCGCACGGCCAAGTCGTACGCCACGCGCGGCGAGGCCGGACACACCACCCTGGAACGCATCTGGGCCCGCCCCACCGCCGAGGTCAACGGCATCGGCGGCGGCTACCAGGGACCCGGCAGCAAGACGGTCATCCCCTCCTCCGCGATGGTGAAGCTGTCCTTTCGCATCGTCGCGGGCCAGGAACCCGACCACATCGAGAAGGCCGTCCGCGTCTGGGCCGCCGAGCAGGTCCCCGACGGGATCCGGCACGAGATCACGTTCGGCGCCGCCACCCGCCCGTGCCTGACGCCGCTGGACCACCCCGTCCTGCAGTCCCTCGTCCGCGCGATGGCCCGCGCCTTCGAAACGCCCGTCCGCTTCACCCGCGAGGGCGGCTCCGGACCGGCCGCCGACCTCCAGGAGACGCTCGGCGCGCCGGTGCTTTTCCTGGGCATCTCCGTCCCCTCCGACGGCTGGCACGCGCCGAACGAGAAGGTCGAGCTCGACCTCCTCCTCAAGGGAGTCGAGACAGCCGCGTACCTGTGGGACGACCTCGCCGACAGCAGGCGCCGTGTGCCCTGAGCGTCCCGCGCCACCCGGAGCGGCACCCCCCGCGAGGCACACTGGAAGAGCCGCTCCGCACCGCCCGGTCCCCCGGGACCAGGGCGCCCCCTGCCCCACATCCCGCCGAACCGCCCGCCGAAACAATCCGTTCCATCGGGGGAGTTGCTAGCACCCGTGACCACCTGGACCGACCACACCGCCGACCGACCCATCTCGCTCACCGCCCCCAGCGGCATCGACCGGGCCGCCCACCACCGGCTCGACGAGGCCTGGCTGGCCGCGGCGTGGAGCCACCCCTCGACGCGCTGCTTCGTCGTCTCCGGCGGCCAGGTCCTGATCGACGAGACGCCGGACGGCCGGACCGAACTCGTCATGACCCCCTCTTTCGAGGCCCCCCTCACCGAGGCGCACCGCTACTTCCTGGGCACCGACACCGAAGGCGTCAGCTACTTCGCCCTCCAGAAGGACTCGCTGCCCGGACGCATCGACCAGTCAGCCCGGCCGGCGGGCCTGCGTGAGGCCGGGCTGCTGCTGTCGCCACGGGACGCCGGGCTGATGGTGCACGCGGTCGGCCTCGAGAACTGGCAGCGCACGCACCGCTTCTGCTCCCGCTGCGGCGAGCGCACGGTCATCGCCGCGGCCGGTCACATCCGCCGCTGCCCGGCCTGCGGCGGCGAGCACTACCCGCGCACCGACCCGGCGGTGATCATGGCCGTCACCGACGAAGAGGACCGCATCCTCCTCGGCCGTCAGGTCCACTGGCCCGAGGGACGCTTCTCGACACTCGCCGGCTTCGTCGAACCCGGGGAGTCCATCGAGCAGGCGGTGCGCCGCGAGGTGTTCGAGGAGGCCGGCATCGCCGTCGGCCCGGTCGAATACGTGGCCAGCCAGCCCTGGCCCTTCCCCTCCAGCCTGATGCTCGGCTTCATGGCCCGCGCGACCTCGACCGAGGTCGACGTCGACGGCGACGAGATCCACGAGGCCCGCTGGTTCTCCCGCGAGGAACTCCACGCGGCGTTCGAGTCCGGCGAGGTCCTCCCGCCGTACGGCATCTCCATCGCGGCCCGCCTGATCGAGCTCTGGTACGGCAAGCCGCTGCCGACACGGGGCTTCATCTGACGACGTCCGACACCGGCGTCGAGATCGGCTTCCGCTTCGGCGTCGATGGCGGCTTCGGTTTCGGTCTCGGCTTCGCCTTCGGCCGAGAGGACCCGCGTCCGCCGCAGCCCATGCCGACGAGAAGGCGGCTCCCGAGACACCTCGGGAGCCGCCTTCCACGCAGGGCACGAAACCCTTACGCGCCGATCTTCTGCTTCACCTGCGCCAGCGACGGGTTCGTCAGCGTCGAACCGTCCGGGAAGAGTACGGTCGGAACCGTCTGGTTCCCGCCGTTCGCCTTCTCCACGAACGCGGCGGACTCCGGGTCGTGCTCGATGTTGATCTCGTTGTACGTGATGCCCTCGCGGTCCATCTGGCTCTTCAGCCGGCGGCAGTAGCCGCACCACGTGGTGCTGTACATCGTCACAGTGCCCGGCATGTCTCTCGTGCTCCTCAGCTGCAGGGGATGAATGCTCGCAGGGGTGGAACGTAGGTGAAACGGCGACCATTCCCGCCCATGGCGCCTCACCGGACGTGATGCCTGCCGCATTCGTACGACTGTCGGACCGTGCCTGTGGACAACAGGCTCACCCGTCTCCGGCGACCTGGCAGCATGGCGGTGTGACAGCAGCAACGCACTCCACCCTCTTCCCGCAGGTACCGGACTCGGCCGACGCGGTGCTCGACGGGCTCGACCCCGAGCAGCGCGAGGTGGCCACCGCCCTGCACGGTCCGGTGTGCGTGCTGGCCGGCGCCGGCACGGGCAAGACACGGGCGATCACCCACCGCATCGCCTACGGAGTGCGCGCCGGCATCCTGCAGCCCTCCAGCGTGCTGGCCGTCACCTTCACCAACCGCGCCGCGGGCGAGATGCGAGGCCGGCTGCGCCAGCTCGGCGCGCACGGTGTCCAGGCCCGCACCTTCCACTCCGCCGCCCTGCGCCAGCTGCAGTACTTCTGGCCGAAAGCGATCGGCGGTTCCATGCCCCGGCTCGTCGACCGCAAGATCCAGCTCGTCGCCGACGCGGCCGCCGCCTGCCGTGTCCGCCTCGACCGCGGTGAGCTGCGGGACGTCACCGCGGAGATCGAGTGGTCCAAGGTCACCCAGACCGTCCCCGCCGACTACGCGCTCGCCGCCGCCAAGGCCGCCCGTGAGGTACCGCGCGACCCGGCGGAGGTCGCCCAGCTCTACTCCGCCTACGAGGACCTCAAACGGGAGCGGGCCGTCATCGACTTCGAGGACGTCCTGCTGCTGACCGTGGCCATCCTCCAGGACCGGCAAGACGTCGCCGAGCAGGTCCGCTCCCAGTACCAGCACTTCGTCGTCGACGAGTACCAGGACGTCAGCCCCCTCCAGCAGCGCCTGCTGGAACTGTGGCTCGGCGACCGGAACGACCTGTGCGTGGTGGGCGACGCCAGCCAGACCATCTACTCGTTCACCGGGGCGACCCCCGACCATCTCCTCGACTTCCGCACCCGCCACCCCGGCGCCACCGTCGTCAAGCTGATCCGCGACTACCGGTCCACGCCCCAGGTGGTCCACCTCGCCAACGGCCTGCTCGCCCAGGCCCGCGGCCGCGCGGCCGACCACCGCCTGGAGCTGGTCTCCCAGCGCGGGCCGGGCCCCGACCCGGTCTACGCCGAGTACACCGACGAACCCGCCGAGGCGGAGGGGGCCGCCCGCCGCATCCGCGACCTCCTCGACGCGGGCGTTCCCGCCAGCGAGATCGCTGTCCTGTTCCGCACGAACGCCCAGTCGGAGACCTACGAGCAGGCCCTCGCCGACGCCGGGATCCCCTACCAGCTGCGCGGTGCCGAGCGGTTCTTCGAGCGGCCCGAGGTCCGCAAGGCGAGCATCGCCCTGCGGGGCGCGGCCCGCTTCGGCGGCAACGACTCCCTCCTCGACGACACCGTGGACCTGCCCTCCCAGGTGCGTGCCGTGCTGTCCGGGGAGGGGTGGACGCCGCAGCCACCGGCCGGGTCCGGCGCCGTCAGGGAGCGCTGGGAATCCCTGGCCGCCCTCGTCAACCTCGCGCATGACTTCGCCGCCGCCCGACCTGGCGTCACCCTCGGCGACCTCGTCGCGGAGCTCGACGAGCGGATGAGCGCCCAGCACGCCCCGACCGTGCAGGGTGTCACCCTTGCCTCCCTGCACTCGGCCAAGGGCCTGGAGTGGGACGCCGTCTTCCTGGTCGGCGTCGCCGAGGGCATGATGCCGATCACCTACGCCAGGACCGACGAGCAGATCGAGGAGGAACGCCGCCTCCTCTACGTCGGCGTCACCCGCGCCCGGGAGCGCCTGTACGTCTCCTGGGCGCTCTCCCGCTCGCCCGGCGGCCGGCCGAACCGCCGCCCCAGCCGCTTCCTCGACGGACTGCGCCCCGGGTCCACGGCCGCCGTCGGCCGCTCGGCGGCAGGCGTCGCCGCGGGCGTCGAGCGTTCCACGACGCGCAGGGCCGACGCCGTGCCGCGGCGCACTCAGCGCACCCCGGCCCGCTGCCGGGTGTGCGGACGCACGCTCACCGACGCCGGTGAGATGAAGCTGATGCGCTGCGAGGACTGCCCCTCCGACATGGACGAGGGGCTCTACGAGCGGCTGCGCGGCTGGCGTGCCGTCCAGGCGCGGCGCAGCGGACAGCCCGCATTCTGCGTCTTCACCGACAAGACGCTGATGGCGATCGCCGAGACGGTGCCCGACGACGCGTACGAGCTGGCGCGGATTCCCGGGGTCGGCCGACGCAAGCTGGACCGTTACGGGGCCGAAGTTCTGGCCATCTGCGCCGGTCAAGACCTCGCGGAGGACGACGACGAGGACTGATTCGAACTCGTCGGAAAAATAGTTTGCGCATGCCCCAGCGATCCCCATAGGTTCTTAGCCACGGGGACGGAGGCCTTCTCGTAGGCCCTGATTCCGTGATGTACTTGCATATCCGTAGGACTGGATCACCCCCAGTCCCCCGAGACGCCGAGAGGAGGCGAGTCCAGTGATCAACATCAACGCCGGTTCCATCAGCACCGTCAAATTGACCGATCGCTCGGTCGTCGCCTCCCTGTGCATGCTCGGCGCCTCGGACCAGGGCACCGGTCTGTCCGGCATTCCTGCCGTGCGTCCGGCGTCCTCCGTGTCTCTCGCGGGTCTTCCCGTTCGTGAGCGCGATGAGCGACCGACCAAGGCACTGGAAGCAGTAGCGGCACAGGCACACGCCTATGCCTTTACGGCAGCCGGTGCCGGAAGCCGGAAGCAGACGCAGCACCACCTGATGTGGGCCTTCCGTGGGCCAGAACCCTGGAGTGATCCAGCCTGA
The DNA here is from genome assembly GCF_035656535.1 of Streptomyces sp. H51. NCBI lineage: Bacteria > Bacillati > Actinomycetota > Actinomycetes > Kitasatosporales > Streptomycetaceae > Streptomyces > Streptomyces sp. H51. The sequence goes on along the minus strand of NZ_JAYMHD010000065.1, from coordinate 50,661 downwards.
TCGCCGATCAGGCCGGCGCCTTCAGGGCCGCGGAACCCCACCCGGGATCCGCGGCCCTTCTGTTTTCCCTCAAGCGGGACGACGGAGCCGAAGGGGCCTCGGGACAAGAAAAGAACCCGGTACCAGCCGCCACCCGGCCCAACAGGGCCGGAACGACCAGACGAGGAAGACGAACCGTGCAACTCGAAGCGCACGCCCCGTCCGTACCGCCTTCCGAAACGATCCCCCCGCCCGGCCTCACGGAGGACTCCGCCTTGACCCCGCTCACCGCGCTCACCGCGCTCGACGACGCCATCGAGAACCTCGGCGTACCCGTCCCCTGCCGTTCCTACGACCCGGAGGTCTTCTTCGCCGAGTCGCCGGCGGACGTCGAGTACGCCAAGTCCCTCTGCCGCACCTGCCCGCTGATCGAGGCCTGCCTCGCCGGCGCCAAAGAGCGGCGTGAGCCCTGGGGCGTCTGGGGTGGCGAGCTGTTCGTGCAGGGTGTCGTCGTCGCCCGGAAGCGGCCGCGTGGCCGCCCGCGCAAGAACCCGGTCACGGCATGAACACCACAGGAACGATCGACCATCCCCTCACGCACGACCCCAAGAAGCAGGCCCCGATGAAGCCGTCCACCACCGAGCCCGCAGGCTCCGCGATCGAAGATTTCACCACCACCGGCGCGACCGACTCGCGTCAGAACAGGACCCGAGAGATGCAACTCATCCAAGAAGCCCTGGCTCGTGCGCATATGCACGACCGGCTGGACGAGGCGGAGCGGGAACGCCGGGCCGTGCGCCTGGCGGCCGCCCGCCGGATGCAGCGCCGGGCCGAGCGCGCCTCGCTGCGCGCCCGCCGGGCGCTCGCCATGGCGGTCATGCAGTGACCCGCCTCGTCTGAAGCTTGCCTCCGCGCCCGGAGATGCGGGAGTTCCCCGCGGGGGCCGGTCCGTTCGGACGGACCGGCCCCCGCGGTGCTGTGTCCGCGGTATCCGGTACGCCGACGGCGGCGTTATCGTCGCCGGGTGACGAGTCCTTCCGGAGGCAGTGACGACGACGGCTCCCCTGGCGCGGACTCCCCTGAGGAGCCGGGTGACCTGGTGTGCGCCCGCTGTGGCACTCGGGCCGACGCCCCGCAGCTCACCTGGACGTGCTCGCTGGAGAACGGCGTCCGCCAGTACATCTGCGACGCCTGCTCCCGGGAGAACCTCAGAGCCATCGAAGGCAGGCTGGACTCCGCCTGGTGGTGAGCCGGGAACACCAGAACCGGGGAGACCAGGACCGTGCAGGCCAGGACCGTGCAGGCCAGGACCGTGCAGGCCAGGGCCGGGGAGGCCGGAACCGGGCTGCCGGGATCAGGACTCCTGGCGTTCCGGGCCGTGGCTTCACGCCTCCGCAGCCGCCTCCTCCTCGTCCAGGTCGTCGTCGGGCAGGAATCCCGGCAGCCATTCCTCCAGCTCGTCCCGCAGCCGCACGGTCGACCCCAGCTGACACAGGACGCCGATCGTGCTGAGCGTCACCCGGTGGATCAGGAGATAGGCCGGGGGCAGGTTGAGCTGCTTGCCGAGCTGGTGGGCGGGGGAGCGGGGGTCCGCGATGCGGGCCGCCTGGCTGCGCATCCAGCCGCGGGTGAAGGTGAACTCGTCGACCCGGGCGGGTTCGATGATCGGCAGGAGGTAGTCGAGGACGGCCGCGGGGTCCAGCTCTATCGAGTCCTTGACGAAACCCTCCGCGCAGAGCAGTTCGTAGACGGCCTCCGCCTCGCCGTCGAGGGTCATACGCAGGGAGTCCCCGATCGGCGTCGGCAGGCCGCCCGGGAGACGGTCGACCGTGCCGAAGTCCAGGACGCCCAGTCGCCAGTCGCCCTCGCCGGAGGGATCGCCGGGCAGCAGGCGGAAGTTGCCCGGATGCGGGTCGGCGTGCAGAAGACCGGTGCGCGCCGGACCCGAGAACAGGAAGCGGGCCAGGAGCTGGCCGGCGCGGTCGCGTTGTTCCTGGGTGCCCTCCGAGATGATCTCCGACAGCGGGATGCCGTCGATCCATTCGGTGATCAGTACCTGTTCGGACTGGTGGACCACGCCGGGGACCACGACGTCCGGGTCGTCCGCGAACTCGACGGCGTGGACCTGCTGCGCCTGGGACTCCAGGCCGTAGTCCAGCTCCTCCGAGACACGGTCCCTGAGTTCCGTGATCAGCGGCTTGATGTCCATACCGGGGACGAGGGGGCCCAGGAGACGGGCGAAACGGCTCAGCTGGTTCAGGTCGGACAGCAGGGCCTCTCCCGCGCCCGGGTACTGCACCTTGACCGCCACCTCGCGGCCGTCGTGCCACACCGCCCGGTGCACCTGCCCGATCGAGGCGGCGGCGGAGGGCTTGTCCTCGAACTCCTGGAACAGGTCGCGCCAGTTCTCACCGAGACGTTCGTCGAGCACCGTGTGCACGGTGCGGGTCGGCATCGGGGGCGCGGCCTCCTGCAGCTTCGTCAGCGCCGCCCGGTAGGGGCCGGCGACCTCCTCGGGCAGCGCGGACTCGAACACGGACAGCGCCTGGCCGAACTTCATCGCGCCGCCCTTCAGCTCGCCGAGCACCTTGAACAGCTGCTCGGCGGTGCGCTGCTGCAGCTCGCGGCCGACCAGCTCGGCGGACTCGCCGACTATCCGCTTACCGAGTCCCCAGGTCGCCCGCCCGGCGAAGCCGAGCGGGAGCGCGGCGAGCTTGGCGGTCCGGGTGACCGCCTTGCGGGGAAGATCAGACATGCGCCCTCCAAGTCCCAGCCGGCCGCGCCGCGTCCGCCTCACGGCGTGACTCCTCCGACGACCGTTGCCCCGCCATTGTCTCGTGAGACTCCTCGTCCTTGGAGATGTGTTCTCCCTTACCTTTCTGCGCGGCCCCGCACCGGCATGCCGGGTGCGCCCGGATCCGCCGTCCGTGCCAGCTCAGGTCGGTCAGGGAGACCTCCCAGCGTACGTCGGCGCTGGACGGGACCCGGCCGGTGAGGAAGGCGAGGGCGTGCGCGGCCGCGAGGCCGGCGACCGATGACGCCAGTGTCAGGTCACAGGGCCGCACCTGCCGGGAGCGCCCCGGTCCCGAGCGCCACTGCGCGACCAGCCGGGGCCAGACCGGGTCCCGGTCCGCGCGCCGCTGGTCCAGGCAGCCGGCGCAGGCGGTCTCACCGGGAAGCACGAGGGGCCCCACGACACCGGTCCCTTCCACCACACCGGCGTACAGGTGCGGTGTGCCCGAGGAGACGAGAGGGTCGGCGGTGGCCGGGTCGGGCGCGTGGACGGCGACGTCGTCCCGCGGCGCCAGGATCACCAGGGAGAAGCCGGGCTCGCCGGAGCCGGTGGGGGAGGGGCGGCCGCGGCGCGGGCGGCCGGGCGCGCACCGGCGTACCGCCTGCCGCGCCGCCTCGTCCCTTCGGTCGCCGATGGAGTCGGCGGGCAGCCCGCCCGGAGCGACGTCCCACGGTTCGACCCGGCCGGTGTCCCGCACGTCGACCTCGCCGATGCCCGCGCCCGCCAGCAGGCAGGCGATGAGCGCACCGACCCGGCCGGCGCCCCGGACCTGCACCCGCAGTGAGCCGCGGGCGGCCACGCGTCCGATCGCGTCGCCGGGAGCGGAGGTGACCAGGGACATCGACGCCAGGTCCGGGCGCAGCCGGTCGAGGACCGGCTTACTGGCGCGCAGGACGTCGGCGGCGGGGCCGCCTCCCTTGGCGTCGTCCAGGAGGCCGGCTCGTGACAGCCGGTCCACCAGGGCGTCGACGTGGCCGTCGGGCAGGTCCATGCGGCGGCCCTCCTCGCGCAGGAGCGGCATGCCGCGGGTGCCGTCGAGGAGGTCGAGGAAGCTGCCCGTCGCCGTGTCCATCGGGCCCAGCGTCATCGCGTGTGCCGGGGTCATCCCGAACTGCACGGTGTTCAGATCGCGCCAGCCGCGCCTGAGCGCGGGTTTCACGAGAGGTACCAGGGAAGCCGGCTCAGGGGGAGAGCCGAGCGCCTCCGTCGCGTCCACCGCGTCCATCTCGTCCATCTCGTCCACCGCAGCCGTCGCCCCGACCGCCCCCACCGCCCCCACCGCCTCCACCGAGGTCATCGCGGTCATCGGCGTCCTCCGCCGCGTCGGATCCCTTCCGTCGGTCAGCTGCATGACAGGCCCCCGTAGCCCTCGAAGAACATCCAGAACATTCCCGTCCGCCGGTGGAGCCCGGTCGGTGGTGGCCGACCGGGCTCCACCGGCGAGAGCCAGCATGCCCGGCCTGGCCGGCGGGTGCCGAAAGTTGTCCACAGGCGGTGGGTATTCGTCGTACGAATCAGACGCTCGGTGGGTGTCGGCAGCGAACCGTCGCGGAGTCAGGACTTCCCCCGCGCGCAGCGGGTACCGTCAGGGCGTGCCCGCCGACCCACTGCACCGCGCCGGAACACCACAGCGCAGCACGACGAGCCAGCCGCCGAACGGCTCGGGGGCGAGCGCGATCGAGGTCCGCAGGAGCGACCGTCGCCGCAGAACGGTCTCCGCGTACCGCGAGGGCGATCGCACCGTCGTGCTCATCCCCGCCCGGATGTCCGAGGCGGAGGAGCAGCGCTGGGTGAGCGTCATGCTCGACAAACTGGCCGCGCAGGAGAGCAAGCGGGTCCTCGGCGACGACGCGCTGGCCGAGCGCGCCGCACGACTGTCGGAGCAGTACCTCGGCGGGCGGGCACGGCCCGCGTCGGTGCGCTGGGTGACCAACCAGAACACCCGCTGGGGCTCGTGCACCCCGGCCGAGGGCAGTATCCGCCTCTCCCACCGGCTGCAGGGCATGCCCGAGTACGTCCTCGACTACGTCCTCGTCCACGAGCTGGCTCATCTGCTGGTGCCGGGGCACGGGCCGCGCTTCTGGCGGCTGCTGGAGGCGTATCCGCGCACCGAGCGGGCCCGCGGCTACCTCGAAGGGGTGGCCGCCGCCGGCCGGCTGCCGCACCCGCCGGGCGATCACGGGGAGTGACGGCCGTCACGGGTACCTCGGCGGGGGTGCTGCGGTTGTGTACCGGGTGTGTACCGACCTCCTCCGATGTCCGAGTTTGCCGTTAGCCTGGCGCGACGCACTCGCATTCGGGATGGGGGACGGTCGTTACGCATGGCCAGGGAATTCCAACGCGGCCACAAGGCCAGGATCAGTGACCTCACCGCGGGCACCGATCTGTACGTAGGCGTGCAGATCGCCGCCCCGGGGCTGGTCTTCGACATCAGCTGCTTCGGTCTCGACGCCGGCGAACGGCTCTCCGACGACCGTTACTTCATCTTCTTCAACCAGCCCAAGTCCCCCGAGGAGTCCATCCAGCTCCTGGGCGCCCAAGCGGGCGACACGGAGTCCTTCCGGGTCACCCTCGACAGGATCCCGCAGCAGATCCAGAAGCTGTCCTTCACCGCGACGATCGACGGCGCCGGGCAGATGTCGCAGATCGGCCCCGGATACATCCGCATCGTCGCGGGCGGCGAGGAGGTGGCCCGGTACTCCTTCAACGGCTCCGAGTTCTCCACCGAACGCGCCGTGATGCTGGGCGACCTCTACCTGAAGGACGTGTGGCGGTTCGCCGCCGTCGGGCAGGGCTTCGACGGCGGCCTGGAGGCGCTGCTGAAGAACTTCGGCGGCGAGGTGCTGGAGGAGGAGGCCCCCGCGGCTCCCGCGGCTCCCGCCGCTCCCGCGGCCCCGCAGCAGCCGCAGGCCGCCGCCGCCCCGAGCTTCGCACCGCCCGCATTCGCCGCCCCGTCGGCCCCGGCGCCCGCCCCGGCCCCGGCGCCCGCGCCCGCCGCCCAGGGCTTCGCGCCGCCGCCCCCGGGTTCCACTCCGCCCCCGGCCCCGGCCCCGGCGCCGATGCCGTCGGTGCACGCGGCGCCCACCATCGTCGGGCCCCTCACCCCGCCGGGCGGCTCCCCGGTCCCGCCCCCGGCGCCCGCTCCCTACGGCCAGCCGCCGCACCAGCAGCCGTACGGCCAGCCCCCGGCTCCCGGACCGGCCGCACCACCGCCGCCGCCCGGCTACGGCCAGCCCCCGATGCCCCAGGCACCGCACGCTCCGCAGGCGCCCACCCCGCCGCCCGGCTACGGCCAGCCGCCGCAGCCTCCGGGCTACGGCCAGCAGCCCCCGTTCGGCCAGGCGCCGGGCCCGCAGGCGCCCTACGGTGCTCCGCAGGGCGTGCCGCAGGCCCCAGGTGTGACCGCCGCCCTGTCGCAGTACAAGGAGACGCCGACCGGGCAGCGCTGGACGCAGCAGAACCAGAAGCTCATCCGCGTCGACCTCGGCATCGGCGGGCAGCCGGTGCTGGCCCGGCAGGGCAGCATGGTGCTCTACCAGGGCAAGGTCGACTTCAGTTACAAGGGCGCGGGCTTCGCCGGCCGGCTCGTCGGCAACGCGACCGGCCAGGAGATGCAGCTGATGCGCTGCACCGGCCAGGGCCAGGTCTTCCTCGCCGAGGACTCCACCCACCTGCACCCGGTCGAGCTCCAGGGCGACGCCATCTGCGTCTCCGCCGAGAACGTCCTCGCCTTCGACGAGAGCCTCCAGTACGAGGTACGCCGCATCGAGGGCCACGGCATCCCCGGCGGCGCGCTGTTCACGATGCAGTTCCAGGGCACCGGCACGATCGTCGTCAAGACGCACGGCACGCCGGTCGTGCTCCCCGTCACGCCCACCACCTTCGCCGACGCCAACGCCGTCGTCGCGTGGTCGGCGGCCGCCCAGGTGATCGTCTCCAGCCAGGTCCGGATGCGCCGCAACGCCTACCCCGGGGCCACCGGAGAGAGCGTCAACCTCCAGTTCCGGGCCGCGCCCGGCAACTTCGTCGTCGTCCAGCCGTACGAGATCTGAGGGAGAGCCCGTCATGAACCAGCCGCTCGCGGGCTACGCTCCCGCACCCGTCACGGCCCGCATGGAGAACCACGGCAACCACATGCTGAAGGTCGCCATGCAGACCGGGAACGACCTCCTCGCGCGCGTGGGGTCGATGGTCGCCTACGAAGGCTTCATCCAGTACGAGCCCAACCCGCCGGCCGTGCGGCAGATCGCCCGCGACTGGGTCACCGGCGAGGGCGCGCCGCTGATGAAGTGCTCCGGCGACGGCCTGCTCTACCTCGCCGACTACGGCGCCGACGTCGTCGTCATCAACCTCAACGGCGACGGGATCTCCGTCAACGCCACGAACCTGCTCGCCTTCGACGCGCACCTGCAGTGGGGCGTGGAGCGGGTCAAGGGCCTGGCGAAGTTCGCCGGTCAGGGCCTGTGGAACACCAAGATCTCGGGGCAGGGCTGGGTGGCGCTGACCTCCCGGGGCAAGCCGATCGTCGTCGACTGCGGCGGTGGCGAGGACGAGACGTACGTCGACCCCGACGCGCTCGTCGCCTGGTCCCCGAACCTCAAGGTGAAGGGCAAGCGCAGCTTCAAGGCGCAGTCGCTGATCGGCCGCGGCAGCGGCGAGGCCTACCAGATGGCCTTCTCCGGTCAGGGCATCGTCGTCGTCCAGCCCAGCGAGGACAGCACCGACCGTCTCCGGTTCCGGGGCTGAGGGGGAGCCAGAACAACCATGCAGAGCTCGCTTTTCGCCTACAACGACTCGCAGACCCAGGACCGCTGGAGCCTGCAGAACAACCAGATGCTGCGCGTCACCCTGGAAGGCCAGGACGACGTCCTCGCCCGCAAGGGCACGATGGTCGCCTACCAGGGCCTCGTCGAGTTCGACGCGGAGTACCGGAGCAACCAGCAGGCACGCGCGCGTGCGCGCACCGGCGAGGGTCTGGACCTGATGCGCTGCCACGGTCAGGGCACGGTCTACCTCGCCAACCTCGCCCAGTACGTCCACCTGATGGAGGTGGAGCAGGACGGGCTGACCGTCGACAGCAGCTATGTGCTGGCGATGGACTCCTCGTTGCACCACGAGGTCATCGCCGTCGACAGCCAGTACGGCATCTCCGGTTCCGGCAAGTACCAGCTCAACATCACCGGCCGCGGCAAGGTCGCCCTGATGACTTCGGGCGCGCCCCTGCTGATGCAGGTCACGCCGGACAAGTACGTCAACTGCGACGCCGACGCCATCGTCGCCTGGTCGACGAGCCTGCGGGTGCAGATGCAGGCGCAGACGCACTCCTCCGGGGTGTTCCGCCGCCGGGGCAACACCGGTGAGGGCTGGGAGCTCAGCTTCATGGGCTCCGGCTTCGCGCTCGTCCAGCCCAGCGAACTGCTGCCGCCGCAGAACGCCCAGATCGGCCAGGGCATCGCCGCCCAGTACGGCATGGGACAGCACGGCGTGCGCAACCAGAACCAGGGCAACGCCTGGAGCTGACCGTGGTCAGGGCGGGTGAGGGGGTGACCGCCACCGGCGGCCACCCCCTCACCTCGTCAGCCCCCCGCACCCGTCACAGCCTCGCGAGCGTGGCCTCCAGCAGGCGCAGGACCGAGGCGTCGGCCACGCCCGCCACGTCGTCGTAGGCGAACCAGCGCACGTCCAGCGACTCTTCGCTGACGGTGTGCCGCGCGTCCGCGGGCGCCAGCACCGCGTACTGGACGTCGTAGTGGCAGTGGCACGGTGGCGGGATCGGGTGCCGGTCCAGGCGCACCGGGCCGCCCGGCAGCGGCGTCAGCCCCGCGATGCCCGACTCCTCCGTGGCCTCGCGCAGCGCCGCCGCCTCCAGCGAGGTGTCCGCCGGCTCGCAGTGACCGCCCGTCTGCAGCCACATCCGCAGCTTCCTGTGCAGCGTCAGCAGCACCCGGCCGCGTGACGGGTCGACCACCAGGGCGCTCGCCGTGACGTGCCCCGCCGTGCAGGCCTTCCACACGCCGTCGGAATGCGCCGCGAGGTGGTCGAGGTAGGCCTGGCGCAGCTCTCCCTGGCCCTCGTACCCCTTCAGGACGAGGACCGCGTCGTCGTACAGGCTCACTCGGTGCCGTCGTCCTCCGTGTCGCCCGCGTCGCCCTTCTTGTGCAGGTCGGGCTTGTGCAGGTCGGGCTTCTCCGCCGCCTCGCCGAGCATCTTGTCGAGCTCGGAGAAGTCGATCTGCTCCCGGTGCACGAAGCCGTCCGGGTCGTCCAGGTCGGAGGCCGTCGGCAGCATGTCGGGATGGGCCCACAGTCCGTCGCGGCCGTCCACGCCGCGCGCGTCCGTGAGCGAGGCCCACAGGCGGGAGGCGTCACGCAGACGGCGGGGGCGCAGTTCCAGACCGATCAGCGTGGCGAACGTCTGCTCGGCGGGACCGCCGGAGGCACGGCGGCGGCGCAGGGTCTCGCGCAGCGCGTCCGCGGACGCCAGACGCGGCTTCGCGGCCGCGTGGACCACCGCGTCGACCCAGCCCTCGACGAGGGCCAGCGCCGTCTCCAGACGGGCCAGGGCGGCCTTCTGCTCCGGCGTGTCCTCCGGCTGGAACATGCCCTGCTGCAGCGCGTCCTGCAACTGCTCGGGGTTCTGCGGGTCGAACTGACCGACCACGTCCTCCAGCTTCGCGGTGTCGACCTTGATCCCGCGCGCGTACCCGTCGACGGCGCCGAAGAGGTGCGAACGCAGCCACGGCACATGGGCGAAGAGACGCTGGTGGGCGGCCTCGCGCAGGGCCAGGTACAGGCGCACCTCCTCCTTCGGCACGCCCAGGTCCTTGCCGAACGCCTCGATGTTCACCGGCAGCAGCGCGGCCTTGCCGACCGGGCCGAGCGGGAGACCGATGTCGGTGGAGCCGACGACCTCGCCCGCGAGCACCCCGACGGCCTGCCCGATCTGGGTGCCGAACATCGCGCCGCCCATGGAGCGCATCATGCCGATCAGCGGGCCGGCCATGGCCTGCATCTCCTCCGGCAGGACGTCGCCCATCGCCGCGCCGACGCGCTCGGCGACCGGGTCGACGAGCTCCTGCCAGGCGGGCAGCGTGGCCTCCACCCACTCCGCGCGGGACCAGGCCACCGCGGAGCCGGCGCCCGAGGGCAGCGAGGTGACGTCGTCGAGCCACAGGTCGGCCAGCCGGACGGCCTCCTGGACCGCGGTGCGCTCGGCGGGACCGATGCTGGAGTCCTTCGAACCGTCCGCCGCGCCCTGGGAGACGGTCTGGCGGGCGATCTGCTTGGCCATGTCCCAGTTCACCGGGCCGCCCTCGTAGGAGAGCATCTGGCCCAGCTGCTGGAAGGCGGCGCCCAGGTCGGTGGGGTTCAGCGAACCGAACATGGCAGCGAGCGGATTGTCCGCACCGGGGCCACCGGGGCCACCGGGGCCGCCGAAGCCCCCGGCGCCGGGCAGCCCGAAACCGAACGGGTTGGCCGGGCCCTGACCACCGCCGCTCTCCTGGTCCTTCTTCTTGCCCTCGTCGCCGTCTTCCGGCTCCTCCGGCGGAAGGCCGAATCCGAATGGGGTGTCACTCACGGGATTCCTCGGCTGGTAAGGCCGCCGGTTGTCCCGACGGCGCGACTGCCCGATAACACCACCCAGCGTAGACACCCCGAGCCGTTCGGGCCTCGGTGCTTCGCCGACTGTCAGCCTGCGGCAGGATGGATGCCACCTGGTACGGACGCGTCACTCGCACCCGTACTGAAGACAACCGCTGGAGACGCCCGGTGAGTTCCCCAGATCCGCAGGTTCGCGCAGCGCGAAACCGGTCAACCAGTCCCGCGACACGCGGGCCCGTCGTCGCGGTCACCGGCGCCGCGTCGGGGGTGGGCGCGCTGCTCACCGAGAGGCTCGCCGCGTCCGGTGAGATCAGGCAGGTCATCGCCATCGACGAACGGCGCGGCGAGTGCGCGGCGGCGCAGTGGCACATCCTCGACGTGCGGGACCCGGCCATCGCCGAGAAGCTGCGCGGGGCCGACGTGGTGGTGCACCTGGCCCTGGACCTGAATCTGGAGACCGACTCGGCGGCCCGTTCGGCCTACAACGTCCGCGGGACGCAGACCGTCCTGACGGCCGCCGCGGCCGCCGGGGTCCACCGCGTCGTGCTGTGCACCTCGGCGATGGTCTACGGGGCGCTGCCGGACAACGAACTGCCGCTGTCGGAGGACGCGGAGCTGCGGGCGACGGCGGAGGCCACCGGGGTGGGGGACCTGCTGGAGATCGAGCGGCTGGCACGCCGCGCCCCCCGGGCCCACCCGGGGCTCAACGTCACCGTGGTACGCCCCGCCGTGCTGGTGGGCGGCACGGACACCGCGCTGACCAGGTACTTCGAGTCGCCCCGACTGCTCGTCGTCGCCGGGTCGCGGCCCGCGTGGCAGTTCTGCCACGTCGAGGACCTCTGCGGGGCGCTGGAGTACGCCGTTCTGGAGAAGGTGGAGGGGGAGCTCGCCGTCGGCTGCGAGGGCTGGCTGGAGCAGGAGGAGGTCGAGGAACTCAGTGGCATCCGGCGCATGGAACTGCCGTCCGCGGTCGCGCTGGGGGCGGCGGCCCGGCTGCACCGCATCGGCCTGACGCCGTCCCCGGCCGGAGACCTCGCGTACACGATGTACCCCTGGGTGGTGAGCGGCAGCAGGCTCCACGACGCGGGGTGGCGGCCGCGGTGGACCAACGAGGAGGTGCTCGCGCAGCTCCTGGAGGAGGTCTCCGGGAGGCACACCGTCGCCGGCCGGCGGCTGGGGCGCAAGGACGCCACGGCGGCCGGGGCCGCGGGCGCGACGGTGGCGCTGCTCGGCGCGGCGGCGGTGGTGCGGCGGGCGCGCAAGGCGCGACGGCGCATCTGAGCGACCGGTGCCGGCGTCCGCGTCGGCCGGTGCCGCGTCCGCCTCGGCCGGTGCCGGCGTCCGCCGTGGCGGGTGTCCGCCGGAGTCGTGAGGTCGTTCCGCGCTGTCCGGGCGGTGAGGCACGATGGGGCCATGGAACCCACGCACCAGCACCCCGGTGAGCAGGCCGCGGACGACCCCGTCAAGCTCATCGGCGTCCGCGAGACGCCCCTGTCCGTGGACGAGATCTTCCGCGCCGTAGGGGACGACGCGGCCGGCGGGACCGCGCTGTTCGTCGGGACCGTGCGCAACCACGACGGGGGAGCCGACGTCGACCGGTTGGGCTATTCGTGTCACCCCAGCGCCGAGGCCGAGATGCGACGGATCGCCGAGAAGGTGGCGGCGGAGTACCCGGTACGCGCCCTCGCCGCGGTGCACCGGGTCGGGGACCTCGCGGTCGGGGACCTGGCGGTCGTCGTGGCCGTGTCGTGTCCGCATCGGAGCGAGGCCTTCGACGCCTGCCGGAAGCTGATCGACGACCTCAAGCACGAGGTGCCGATCTGGAAACACCAGACGTTCTCCGACGGGACAGAGGAATGGGTCGGCGCGTAGCGCCGTCGTGACTCCGTTTGCATGCCCTCCGGTTGCGTGCCCCCACCCCCGCCATGAGCGTTGTCAGTGCGCATGGTTAATCTGCTGATCAGTCAGTTCTTGCGGTCGCTCAGCGGGGTCGGAGGTCGGCATGGGCGAGCTCGTCTGGTTGTTGATTCCTCTGGTGGCTGCGATCGCCGCCAGTCTGTGGGGCAGTTGGGCCAACCGCACCAGAAAGGTCCGCAGCGACGGTCCCGAGCTGGACGGGTACGCCCGGTTCCGGGAGGCCATGGAGAAGTCCCACTCGGGTACATGACTCTCCGGTACATGACAGGGGTGGGGCTGACGGTGCGCTGACACAGGCGTCCCGTACTGTCGTGACATGCCACGCCGCACCGCGACGATGCTCGCCTCCACCCTGATGCTGATCGCGCTCCTGTGCGCGGGAGTCTTCATCCCCGTGCCGTACTCGGAGATGTCGCCGGGACCGACGGTGAACACGCTCGGGGAGCACGGCGGCGAGCCGGTGCTGCAGATCTCCGGTCGCAAGACGTACGCGACCAGCGGTCACCTGAACATGACGACCGTGCGCGTCACCAGCGCCGACTACAAGATGAACCTGGTCGAGGCCGTGTACGGCTGGCTCGCGCACGACAACAAGGTCGTGCCGCACGACACGCTCTACCCGGACGGCAAGACCGAGGAGCAGTCCAACCAGGAGAACGCCGAGGAGTTCAGCCAGTCGCAGGAGAGCGCCAAGGTCGCGGCCCTGAAGGAACTCGGCGTTCCGGTGGAGTCCTGGGTGATCGTCTCGACCGTGGTCAAGGACTCCCCGGCCGAGGGCAGGCTGCACGCCGGTGACGTCATCAAGGCCGTCGACGGCACGGCCGTCAAGGCGCCCGCCGACGTGGCGAAGCTGGTGACCAAGCACAAGCCGGGCCAGAACGTCGTCTTCACGATCGTGCCCGCCAAGGAGCAGGCCGCCGCCGAGAAGCAGCACAGGACGGCGACCCGGACGAAGAACGTGACCATCACGACCGCGGCCTCCGACGACAGCGGGGAGAAGCGCGCCATCGTCGGGATCTCCGCGGGGACCGACCACACGTTCCCGTTCACCGTCGACATCAAGCTCGCCGACGTCGGCGGGCCGAGCGCGGGCCTGATGTTCGCGCTCGGCATCTACGACAAGCTCACTCCGGGCAGCCTCACCGGCGGCGCGTTCGTGGCCGGCACCGGCACCATCGACGACGCCGGCAAGGTGGGCCCCATCGGCGGCATCGAGATGAAGACGGTGGGGGCGCGCGACAAGGGCGCCCGGTACTTCCTCACCCCGGCCGACAACTGCTCGGCCGCCGCGAAGGACACCCCCGGCGGGCTCACGCTGGTCAAGGTGAACACCATCGGCGACGCCCTCGCCGCGCTGAAGGACATCCGCACCGGCAAGACCTCCGACCTGCCGAAGTGCACGGCCAAGGGCTGACGGCCGGCGGACGCCGACACTGACCTGCCGGAGCCGGCGCACACGTGCGGCAAGGGGCCGGGGCCGGGAGCGCCCCGCCCCGGCCCCTTGCCGCGTACCGCGTACCGCGAAGACCGTGCCGGAGGCGGGCGGTCAGTCCTCGAACGTGGCGGCCAGCGCCTGCGCGAGCCCCGGCACCAGGTCGGAGCCCGTGAGGACCTCCGTGGCGGAGTCCTTCTCGCGCAGCCGCAGTGCCGACTCGCGGGCGCCGTCGCGCAGCACCGCGACCGTCATGCGGACCTCCTGGCGCTCCGGGTGCTCGGCCACCCACCGGGCGAGCCGCTTCTCGTCCAGGTCCTGGGGGACGGACGCCTCCGCCGACGGCGGCAGCATCAGGCGCTCCACGGTGAGCGCGCAGCCGGCCACCGCGTCCGGCCAGGCGATCGTGCCGAGGAACTCGTCCAGCGGCCGGCCCGCGGGGATCTCGTCCTGCTCGATCGGGGTGAGACCGGTGGTCTCGGGCTCGTCCTCCAGGCCGAGCTGGGCCGCGAGGGCAGGTTCCTCAGCCCGCAGCCGAGCGGTGTCTACGAGGGCGAAGAGGCGGGCGGGCTGGTCCCAGCCGAGGCCGGAGGCGTACTCGTCGATCTCGAGCACGGCCCGGGTCAGCGGGCTCGCCGCCATGGGTGTGTTGGACATGGTCACAATCCTGCCTCGTTCCCGGCCGGAATCGGGAACCGAGTAAACGGTGAGTAAGTTGCATAGGTGTGGGCCCCCGGAGCACGGGGGCCCCGTACGGTCCACGAACACGCGGGCCTGAATTGACGACAGCGACTTCGAGGTGCGCACCTTGGCTTTCCAGATGCCGGACCGCGGCGGAGGCCCGACGGGGCCGCGGATGAGAGTGGGCCGCCCGTCCCGGCGCGTCCGGACCCTGCTCATGACACTGGGCGTGCTTGCCGTTCTCGGCATGACGTTCACCATGTTCGCGGGCTTCTGGACGGACTGGCTGTGGTACCGGTCGGTGAGATACTCGTCGGTCTTCACGACCACCCTGTCGACCAAGATCGGCCTGTTCTTCTTCTTCGGCCTGCTGATGGCGCTGGCGGTCGGCGTGAACATCTGGCTCGCCCACCGCCTGCGCCCCCCGCTGAGCGCCATGTCGATGGAGCAGCAGAACCTCGACCGCTACCGGATGGGCATCGCGCCCTACAAGAAGTGGCTGCTGCTCGGGATCACCGCCCTGGTCGGCCTGATCGCGGGCGCGTCCGCCTCCAGCCAGTGGCGGACCTGGCTGATGTGGGTCAACGGCGTGCCCTTCCACCAGAAGGACCCGCAGTTCCACCTCGACGTCTCCTTCTACGCCTTCGACCTGCCCTGGTACCGCTTCCTGCTCGGTTTCGGCTTCGCCGCCGCGATCCTGTCCGTCATCGCCGCCGCGCTCACCCACTACCTGTACGGCGGCCTGCGGATCACCTCCCCGGGCACGCGTGCCACCTCCGCGGCGACCGGCCACCTGTCGGTGCTGCTCGGCATCTTCGTCGCGCTGAAGGCGGTCGCCTACTGGCTCGACCGCTACGGCCTGGCGGTGAAGTCCAGCGACTTCAAGGCCACCGACAACTGGACGGGCCTGCGGTACGTCGACGCCAACGCCTACCTGCCGGCCAAAACGATCCTGTTCTGCATCGCCGTCATCTGCGCCGTGCTGTTCTTCGCGACGCTGTGGCGGCGCACCTGGCAGCTGCCGGTGATCGGCTTCGGCCTGATGGTCCTGTCGGCGATCCTGATCGGCGGGCTGTACCCGGCGATCGTGCAGAAGTTCCAGGTCCAGCCCAACGAGCAGGCCAAGGAAGCCCCGTACGTCCAGAAGAACCTCAAGGCGACCCGCGACGCGTACGACATCGACGACGCGAAGGTCACCGAGTACTCGGGGACCAGCACCACCACGAGCAAGACCAAGCTGCGCGACGACGTGGACTCCACGGCGAGCATCCGGATCATGGACCCGAACATCGTCTCGCCGACCTTCCAGCAGCTCCAGCAGATCAGGAACTACTACGCGTTCCCGACCAATCTGGATGTCGACCGCTACAGCAAGGACGGCAAGGACCAGGACACCGTCCTCGGTCTGCGCGAGCTGAACCTGAACGGCATCCCGAAGAACAACTGGATCAACGACCACTTCCGGTACACCCACGGCTACGGCGTGGTCGCCGCCAAGGGCACCGAGGCCGACGGTGAGGGCCGGCCCGTCTTCACCGAGTCCGACCTGCCGTCCAAGGGCGACCTCGGCACGTACCAGCAGCGCGTCTACTACGGCGAGAAGACCACCACGTACTCGATCGTCGGCGGTCCCCAGAAGGAGATCGACTACTCCGACGACAGCGGCGAGAAGACGACCAGCTACACCGGCAAGAGCGGCGTCAACCTCGCCAACCCGATCAACCGGGCCGCGTACGCGGTGGCGTTCAGCGAGCCGCAGATCCTCTACTCGGGGGCGATCGGCGAGGGTTCGCGGATCCTGTACAACCGCACGCCCAAGGAGCGCGTCGAGGCGGTCGCCCCGTGGCTGACCATCGACGGCGACGCCTACCCGGCGGTGGTGGACGGCCGCATCCAGTGGATCGTCGACGCCTACACGACGACGAACGGCTACCCCTACGCCTCGCGCACGACCCTGGGCGACACCACGGCCGACTCGCTGACCGCGACGAACAACTCCCGCGCGGTGGTGGCCCAGCAGAACCAGGTCAACTACATCCGCAACTCGGTGAAGGCGACCGTCGACGCCTACAGCGGCGAGGTCAAGCTCTACCAGTGGGACACCCAGGACCCCGTCCTGAAGACGTGGATGAAGGCCTTCCCGGGCACCGTGAA
Organism: Streptomyces sp. H51; assembly: GCF_035656535.1. Classification (NCBI taxonomy): domain Bacteria; kingdom Bacillati; phylum Actinomycetota; class Actinomycetes; order Kitasatosporales; family Streptomycetaceae; genus Streptomyces; species Streptomyces sp. H51. Next base: position 34,103 of record NZ_JAYMHD010000065.1, on the reverse strand, counting down.
GTCCAAGCAGGACATCTCGGGCGACCTGCTGGCCCATCTGCGCTACCCGCAGGACCTGTTCAAGGTCCAGCGTGAGCTGCTGACCCGCTACCACGTCAGGGACGCGCAGACCTTCCTCAGCGGCTCCGAGGTGTGGCAGGTGCCGGACGACCCGACCAACAAGTCGGGCGACGCGGTGCCGCCGTACTACCTCAGCATGAAGATGCCCGACCAGTCCTCCCAGGCGTTCTCGCTGACGACGACGTTCACGCCCAACGGGCGGGACAACCTCAGCGGGTTCATGGCGGTGGACGCCGAGGCGGGCACGCCCGACTACGGCAAGATCAGGATCCTGAAGCTGCCGACCAACACGACGGTCAACGGGCCCAAACAGGTGCAGAGCCAGTTCAACTCCGAGCAGAACATCGCCGAGACCATCAGCCTGCTCAGCCGCGGCGACTCCGAGGTCGAGTACGGCAACCTGCTGACGGTGCCGCTCGACGGAGGACTGCTGTACGTGGAGCCGGTCTACGTGCGCGGCGGTGGGCTCAAGTACCCGCTGCTGCGGAAGGTGCTGGTCACCTACGGAGGCAACACCGCCTTCGAGGACACCCTCGACCAGGCCCTCGACAAGGTCTTCGGAGCGGAAGGCGCGACCACCAGGCCACCGGACGAGTCCACGACCAAGCCGCCGACGTCCGGCAACCCGACGGTCCAGAAGGCGCTGGCCGACGCCCAGAAGGCATTCGACGCCGGCCAGGCGGCCCTGAAGAAGGGCGACTGGAAGGCGTACGGCCAGGCGCAGAAGGACCTCGAGGACGCCCTGCGGCAGGCCGAGGCGGCACAGGCCAAGGCCGACAAGACCGGCGGCGGCTCCAAGAGCAGCGCCACACCCAGCCCCGGCGGCAGTCCGAGCAGCAGCCCCAGCGGCAGTCCGGGCAGCGGCTGATCGAATGCCCCTCCCGCGCCGTGGTACGGTTGCAACACAACGGCGCGGGGTGGAGCAGCTCGGTAGCTCGCTGGGCTCATAACCCAGAGGTCGCAGGTTCAAATCCTGTCCCCGCTACTGAAGACGAAGGCCCGGATCCTGAAAAGGATCCGGGCCTTCGTCGTGTGCGAACACGTGTGCCGGGGGCAGACGAAGGTCGCGCCGCCGTGGGGAGTTGGGTGATCTGTGTTTGACTTGTCTCTCTGTGGGCATGTCGACAAAACGCTGAAGTGACCTCACTGGCTGCGGTATACCGGGTGTACTCAGCGGCAGGTGGTGCAACGATGGACGTTATGGGGGAGAAGGCAACTCTGTTCGAGTCAGGGCGATTTGTGCAGCCTTCCGACGGTGGGGGGGCCGGTGAGGCAGCCGAGGAGGCCGCCGAGGAAGTGCGTCAGAGGCTCGCGGCCGAGGCCGGCGACGTCGAGGCGATGAGCGTCCTCGGGGCCATGCTGCTGCGCCGCGGCGACCTCGACGGCGCCGAGCCGCACCTGCGTGCCGCCACCGCCGCCGGTGACCGCGCCGCCGCCAACAACCTGGGAGTCCTCCTCCACCAGCGCGGATACCCCGAGGAGGCGGCCGGGTGGTGGCGCATCGCCGCCGTCGCCGGGTCGGCCGCGGCCGCGCACGCGCTGGGGCGCCACCACCGCGAGCGCGGCGACGAGCCGGCCGCCGAGTACTGGCTGCGGCAGTCCGCCGAGCAGGGACACGTGCTCGGCGCCTACGCGCTCGCCGACCTGCTGGAACACCGTCAGGACTCCGCCGCCGAACGGTGGATGCGGGCCGCGGCCGAGCGCGGTCACCGCGAGGCGGCGTACCGGCTGGCCCGCGCGCTCGACCGGAAGGCCGCACTCGCGGAGGAGACCCGCAGCGGCGCCGGAGCCGCGCTGATGGCGCAGGCCGAGCAGTTCTACCGGCAGTCCGCCGCGCGCGGGCACCGGCGGGCCGCACTGCACCTGGGGGCGATCCTGGAGAAGCGGGGCGAGCTGAAGGAGGCCGGGCGCTGGTACCTGACCTCGGCCAAGGACGGCGAGGTGCGGGCCGCCTGCGCCTTGGGATTCCTGCTGCGTGACGCCGGGGACACCGAGAGCGCGGCCGTGTGGTGGCTGCGCGCCGCCCAGGAGGGGGACGGCAACGCGGCCAACGCGCTGGGGGCGCTGCACGCGGAGCGCGGCGAGACCCAGACCGCCGAGCGGTGGTACCGGGCGGCGATGGACGCCGGGGACGACAACGGCGCCTACAACCTCGGGCTGCTGTGCGCCGAGCAGGGGCGGACCGCGCAGGCCGAGCAGTGGTACCGGCGTGCGGCCTACGCGGGGCACCGGGAGGCGGCGAACGCTCTGGCGATCCTGCTGCTGCAGGGCGGTGACGCGACCGGCGCCGAGCCGTGGTTCTCCAAGGCCGCGGAAGCCGGGAGCGTCGACGCCGCGTTCAACCTGGGCATCCTGCACGCGGGCCGGGGCGAGGACGAGGCGGCGCTGCGCTGGTACGAGCGCGCCGCGGCCGCCGGGCACACGGAGGCGGCGCTGCAGGTCGGGATCGCGCGTCTGCGGCAGAGGGACGACCTCGCCGCGGAGCGGTACCTCAGATGCGCGGCCGGCGGCGGCAGCGCGGAGGGCGCCTACCGGCTGGCGACCGTGCTGGACGCGCGCCGGCCGCCGGCGCACGCGCCCGAACTCGGGGAACCGGTGCACATCAAGACCGAGTGCGAGGAGTGGTACGAGCGCGCCGCCACCCAGGGGCACCGGCGGGCGCAGGTGCGGGTGGGGATGCTGGCCGCGGCCCGCGGGGACGTCGTGGAGGCGGCCCGGTGGTACCGGGAGGCGGCCGAGGCCGGGTCCCGCAACGGCGCCTTCAATCTGGGGCTGCTGCTGGCCCGGGAGGGCAGCGAGCCGGAGGCGGCGGTCTGGTGGACGCGGGCCGCCGACGCCGGGCACGGCCGGGCCGCGCTGCGGCTGGCCCTCGTGTACGCGCGTCGGGGCGAGCTGGCGGAGGGGCAGCGGTGGGCCGATCGCGCGGTGTCCCTGGGGCCCGGTGAGGTCGCCGAGCGGGCGGCCCGGTTGCGGGACGCGCTGCGTGAGGAGCTGTCGGCGTAGCGGCCGCGCGGGCCGTCACGGAGCGCGCCCCGCCCGCCGGAGGCGCGGCCCTTGGCCCGCGCCGAAAGCGATTTGCCTCTGTGTACATCCTTGACGTAGTGTTTCATCCATCGCCGCGGGGTGGAGCAGCTCGGTAGCTCGCTGGGCTCATAACCCAGAGGTCGCAGGTTCAAATCCTGTCCCCGCTACTGAAGGCCGAGGGCCGGAATCCAGATCTTGGATTCCGGCCCTCGGTGTGTCCGGAGGATGCACGGGGCCCGGACGCCGCTCGTGGGCAGTCAAAAGCCCCGGCGGCCCTGGGCGGACCCAGGGGCCGGGGCTTCGGAAAGGACTCAGGCCGCCGCGCAGCTCGGGCACAGGCCGCGGTAGGTCACCTCGACGTCCGAGACCGTGAAGCCGAAGCGCTCCGAGTCGGGCAGGTCGGCGAGCGGGTTGCCGCTCGGGTGGACGTCCCGGATCGCGCCGCAGCCGGCGCAGACCAGGTGCTGGTGCGGCCGGTGCGCGTTGGGGTCGTAGCGCTTGGCGCGCTTGTCGGTGGCGACCTCGAGCACCTCGCCGAGGGAGACCAGCTCGCCCAGCGTGTTGTAGACGGTCGCCCGGGAGATCTCGGGCAGCTTGGCGACGGCCCGGGCGTGGACCTCGTCCGCTGTCAGGTGGACGTGCTCGCCGTCGAGAACCTCGGCCACGACCCGCCGCTGTGCGGTCATGCGCCATCCGCGTCCGCGCAGCCGTTCCAAAAGGTCACTCATGCGGGCCAGTTTAACAGCAAGATGCCCAGATCCTGAACAGATGTGACTTTAGAATCTTACTTGACTTGGATTTAGTCCAATGTAGGATCGAGCCTGGCTTTGGCCGAGGGACAGAAACAGCAGCAAGTCATGCAGGAGGCGCACGTGACGCAGGGACCGCTCACTACGGAAGCCGGTGCACCGGTGGCCGACAACCAGAACAGCGAGACCGCGGGTGCCGGCGGCCCGGTTCTCGTCCAGGACCAACTGCTCCTGGAGAAGCTGGCCCGCTTCAACCGCGAGCGCATCCCGGAGCGCGTGGTGCACGCCCGTGGCGCGGGGGCCTACGGCACCTTCACGGTGACCGCCGACGTCACGCCGTACACGCGTGCCGCCTTCCTCTCCGAGGTCGGCAAGCGGACCGAGGTCTTCCTGCGCTTCTCGACCGTGGCCGGCAACCTCGGCGCCGCCGACGCCGTCCGCGACCCGCGCGGCTTCGCGGTGAAGTTCTACACCGAGGAGGGCAACTACGACCTCGTCGGCAACAACACCCCGGTGTTCTTCATCAAGGACGCCGTCAAGTTCCCCGACTTCATCCACACCCAGAAGCGCGACCCGTACACCGGCAGCCAGGAGGCCGACAGCGTCTGGGACTTCTGGGGACTCTCCCCGGAGTCGACCCACCAGGTGACCTGGCTGTTCGGCGACCGGGGCATCCCGGCGTCCTACCGTCACATGGACGGCTTCGGCTCGCACACCTTCCAGTGGAACAACGAGGCCGGCGAGGTCTTCTGGGTCAAATACCACTTCAAGACCGACCAGGGCATCAAGAACCTCACCGCAGAGGAGGCCGAGGTCCTCGCGGGCAGGGACCCCGACTCCCACCAGCGCGACCTGCGCGAGGCCATCGAGCGGGGCGAGTACCCGACGTGGACCGTGGGCGTGCAGATCATGCCGGCGGCCGACGCGGCGGCCTACCGCTTCAATCCGTTCGACCTGACCAAGGTCTGGCCGCACGCCGACCATCCGGTCGTCGAGATCGGCAAGCTGGAACTCGACCGCAACCCGGAGAACATCTTCGCCGAGGTCGAGCAGAGCATCTTCAGCCCCGCGCATTTCGTGCCGGGCATCGGCCCGTCGCCCGACAAGATGCTCCAGGGCCGCCTCTTCGCGTACGGCGACGCCCACCGCTACCGCGTCGGCGTCAACGCCGACCACCTGCCGGTGAACCGCCCGCACGCCACCGAGGCGCGCACCCACTCCCGTGACGGCCACCTGTACGACGGCCGCCACAAGGGCGCGAAGAACTACGAGCCGAACAGCTTCGGCGGCCCGTTCCAGACGGACCGGCCGCTGTGGCAGCCGATCCCGGTCGGCGGCGTGACCGGCGACCACCGGGCCCCGGTGCACGCCGAGGACGACGACTTCGTGCAGGCGGGCAACCTTTACCGCCTGATGTCCGAGGACGAGAAGGAACGGCTGATCGGCAACCTGGCCGGCTCCCTCGCCAAGGTCTCGCGCGCCGACATCGCCGAGCGCGCGATCGGCAACTTCCGCCGGGCGGACGAGGACTTCGGCAAGCGGCTGGAGGCCGCGGTCCAGGCCCTGCGCGGCTGACGGCGCCGGACCGCTCGCCGAGGCGGACGGGCCGGCCTCCCTGTGGGGGAGGCCGGCCCGTTCGTCATGGAATGTCATGAAGTGTTGGAGCGCAGTGGAACCTCAGGGAGCGCCGTGGAGCCTCCGATGAGTGTCCTGGCGCTCGGAACCGTTTCAGGCCGGCACCTCCTGCCGCACCGGAGCCCAGCAGCGGATGATGTCGCGGACCGAGACGATACCGACGGGCTCGCCCCGGTCGCAGACGATGAGGTGCCGGAAACCGCCGTGGGACATGGCGCGGGCCGCCTCCTCCAGGGTCCAGGACGGGGCGGCGAACACCACGTCGGTGGTGGTGTGGTCGTGGGCGCGCTCCGTGTCGGGGTCCTCGCCGAGGCCGACGGAGTTGAGGATGTCGCGTTCGGTGAGGATGCCGATACCGCCGGCGTCGGGGTCGAGTACCACGGCCGCGCCGACGCGGCGGGCGGACATGAGGGCCGCGGCCTGACGCAGGGTGTGCGCGGGGCCGATGGTGAGGACGACTGTGCTCATGGCGTCACGGACGAGCATGGAATGAGCCACCTCCTGAGGGTGCCCCGCAGTTTGTTCATGGATTCACAAATGCACAAGCGGGGGGACTTTCAGAGTGACAGGCAAAGGGCGGGTCAACAAGAGGGCGCGGGGCAGTCATCCCCGAACGGGTGATGGGCGGCCGACGGGCGGTCAGTGCACGGAGAAGCCGCCGTCGACGAAGATCGACTGGCCGGTGACGTACGCGGAGGCACGGCTCGCCAGGAAGACCGCCGCGCCCGCGAAGTCCTCGGCCAGGCCGTTGCGCCCCACCATGGTCCGCGCGGCCAGCGCCGCCACCTTCTCCGGGTCCGACGACAGCCGTGCGTTCAGCGGCGTCATGACGAACCCCGGCACCAGCGTGTTGCAGGTGACCCCGTACGGCGACCACGCCTCCGCCTGGGAGCGGGCCAGCGACTCAAGGGCCCCCTTGGACACCCCGTAGGCGCCGCTCTGCACGAACGCCCGGTGCGCCTGCTGGGAGGAGATGTGGATGATCCGGCCGAAGCCCCGCTCGGCCATGCCCGGCCCGAACCGCCGGCCCAGCAGGTGCGGCGCCTCCAGGTTCACGGCCATCGTGGTGTCCCACACGTCGTCGCCCAACTCGCCCAGCGGAGGCCGCAGGTTGACCCCGGCGGAGTTGACCAGGATGTCCGGCTCCCCGAACACCCCGGCCGCCTGCTCGGCCGCCGCGCGCACGCCCTCACGGCTGCTCAGGTCGGCGCTCACCCAGGCCGCCCGGCATCCTTCGGCCGTCAACTCCTCGACCGTCGCAGCGAGTTCCGCCTCCCTGCGGGCCACCACCACCACGCTCGCCCCCGCCCGCGCCAGGGCCCCGGTGATGGCCCGGCCGATGCCGGAACTGCCGCCGGTCACCACGGCGACCCGGTCGTCCAGCGAGAACAGTTCGGAGAGGTACGTCCGCGAGCTCATGCCCGCACCCTAGGACGAACGCCCGCGCCGACCGCGTCCGGGGTCCCGGCCGCGCCGACGGGAGCCCCGGCCGTACCCGGCGGTGTCCGGTCCCGGCCGTACCCGGCGGCATCCGGGTCCCGGCCGTGCCCGGCGTCAGTAGCGCTGGTTGAGGTAGCCCAGCAGTTCGTCGTGGAGCAGGCCGTTCGAGGCGGCCGCGTTGCCGCTGTGCGGGCCCGGGCGGCCGTCCAGGCCGGTGAAGGTGCCGCCGGCCTCGGTGACGACGATCGCGTTGGCGGCCATGTCCCACAGGGACAACTCGGGTTCCGCACAGATGTCCACCGAGCCCTCGGCGACCATCATGTACGGCCAGAAGTCGCCGTACGCGCGCGTGCGCCACACCTCGCGGGTGAGGTCGAGGAAGCCGTCCAGGCGGCCCTGGTCCTCCCAGCCGGACAGCGAGGAGTACGCGAACGAGGCGTCCGCCAGCCGGGACACGCGCGAGACGTGCAGCCGGGTCGCCGAGGACAGGCTGCGCCCGCTGAACGCGCCGTGCCCCTTCGCCGCCCACCAGCGGCGGCCCAGGGCGGGGGCGGAGACCACACCGACGACGGGTTCGAAGCCGGTCTCGCCGGCCTCCATCAGGGAGATGAGCGTGGCCCACACCGGCACCCCGCGCACGTAGTTCTTGGTGCCGTCGATCGGGTCGATCACCCAGCGACGGGGCCCCGTGCCCTCGACGCCGTACTCCTCGCCGAGGATCGCGTCCCGGGGCCGGGCGCGCTGGAGCTGGCCGCGGATCAGCTCCTCCGCGGCCTTGTCGGCCTCGCTCACCGGGGTCATGTCCGGCTTCGTCTCGACCTTGAGGTCGAGTGCCTTGAAGCGGTTCATGGTGGCCGCGTCGGCGGCGTCCGCGAGGACGTGGGCGAAGCGCAGGTCGTCAAGGTAGTCCGGCATGGAACGAACGCTATCCGGCCAGGCCGGGAAGGGGCCACCGGGCCCTGCCGCGGGCGGGGCTGCACCTGGTGTCCGAAGAGTGCCTCCAGGGGCCTCCGCGCACCCTTGACAGTGTCTCCGAGCGCGTCAAACCTGGGCGCAGAGCCGCTCGCCCCAGGGAGGCGATGATGCCTGCAGCGCGGGAATCCCTACTGGACGCCGCGTATTCGGCGCTGGCGCGCCGACCGTGGTCCACCGTGCGGATGGTGGACGTGGCCGCGGCGGCCGGAGTGTCCCGGCAGACGCTGTACAACGAGTTCGGCAGCAAGGAGGGGCTGGCCCGCGCGCTCGTCAGACGCGAGGCGGACGGCTTTCTCGCCGGGGCCGAGCGGGCGCTGACCGCGCACTCCGACGCACGCGACAGGCTGGTCGCGGTCGCCGAGTGGACGGCGTCGGCGGCCCGCGGGAACGCGCTGGTGCGGGCCGTGCTCACCGGCTGCTGGAGCCCGTGGCTGCCCTCTCCGACGCTGTCGGCGGTGCCCTCGACCTCGGCCGTGCCGGCGCAGCGCCGGGCGGACGGCCCGCTGCCCTCGCCCGGCGACCTCGTGGCGGCGGTCCGCGACCGGGCCGTCGACGTCCTGTCCGGTCCCGCAGCGCCCGCGCCGGACACCGCCGGCCTCGCCCGCTCCTGCGAGCTGGTGATACGCGTCGCCCTGTCCTGCGTGACGGCCCCGCCGGGCGAGGGCGGCGTCGCGGACCTCGTACGGATCACGATGCGCAGCCAGTTGACGGCGTGACGGCTTGACGGCCCGTTGCCTCAGTGCGCCGAGCCCGACAGCTGCAGGCCGATGACGCCGATGATGACCAGGCTGATCGAGACAATCTTCAGGGTGGACACCAGGTCGCCGAGGAAGATCATTCCGTAGATCGCGGTGCCCGCCGCGCCGATGCCGGTCCACACGGCGTAGGCGGGTCCGACGTCCAGCTTCCGCAGCGAGAGGGTGAGCAGGCCGAAGCTGCCGAGCGCGAAGACGCAGAAGGCGATCGTGGGCCACAGCCGGGTGAAGCCGTGGGACAGCTTGAGGCACACCGCGAAACCGGTCTCGAGCATCCCGGCCACGATGACCAGCAGCCACGCCATGTGCTGTCCTCCCGTTGGTCCGGCTCGGTGCGATTATGCACTTGCCGGACTCGTGTCCACCCAAACAACGCGGTGGTCAGTCGCCTTCGGTGCGCTCCCGGGTGGCCAGCAGCCGGCGCAGGGAGTACAGGCGGGCCGGATCCGCGTGGCCCTCGGCGACCCACTGGTCCAGCGCGCAGTCCGGCTCGTCGTGACTGCAGGCGCGCGGGCAGTTCTCCGTGCCGGATTCGAGGTCGGGGAAGGCGTGGATGACCCGGGACGGGTCGATGTGGGCCAGCCCGAAGGACCGCACGCCCGGGGTGTCGACCACCCAGCCGTCCGCCCCGGCGAGCGGCAGGGCGAGCGCCGAGGTCGTGGTGTGCCGGCCGCGGCCCGTGACCGCGTTGACGTGTCCCGTCAGCCGCCGCCGGTCCTCCGGGACCAGCGCGTTGACCAGCGTCGTCTTGCCGACGCCGGAATGGCCGACGAACGCGGTGATCTTGCCGGCGAGGTGCTCGCGCACCCGGTCCGCCGCGGTGCCGCTCTCCAGCTCCTCGCGGCTGGTGACGACGTAGGGGATGTCCAGGTCGCCGTACAGCTCCAGCAGCTTGTCCGGCGGGGCGAGGTCCGACTTGGTCAGCACCAGCAGCGGGTCGAGCCCGCCGTCGTACGCCGCCACCAGGCACCGGTCGACCAAGCGCGGGCGGGGCTCGGGGTCGGCCAGGGCGGTGACGATCGCCAGCTGGTCGGCGTTGGCCACGACCACGCGCTCGTAGGGATCGTCGTCGTCGGCCGTGCGGCGCAGCAGCGACGTGCGCCCCTCGATGCGGACGATGCGCGCGAGGGTGTCCTTCTGGCCCGACAGGTCACCGACGATGGCCACCCGGTCGCCGACCACCGCCGCCTTGCGGCCCAGCTCGCGCGCCTTCATCGCCAGTACGGTCCGGCCGTCCACCAGGCAGGTCAGCCGGCCGCGGTCGACGGTGAGGACCATGCCCTCGGCCGCGTCCTCGTGCTTGGGGCGGATGTTCGTGCGCGGCCGGTTGCCCTTGCGGTTCGGGCGGCTGCGGATGTCGTCCTCGTCGGTGTGCTTGCCGTAGCGGCGCATGCGGTTATCCCCGGCTCTCCACGCCGCCCAGCATCCCGGTCCACAGCTCGGGGAACTCCGGCAGCGTCTTGGCCGTCGTCGCCACGTCCTCGACCTGCACGCCCTCGACCGCCAGGCCGATGACCGCGCCGGCCGTCGCCATGCGGTGGTCCTCGTAGGTGTGGAAGATCCCGCCGTGCAGGCGGCGCGGGCGGATGTGCAGGCCGTCGGCGGTCTCGGTCACGTCGCCGCCGAGTTCGTTGATCTCCTTGGTCAGCGCGGCCAGCCGGTCCGTCTCGTGCAGGCGCAGGTGGGCCACCCCGCGCAGGGTCGACGGGGAGTCGGCGAGCGCGGCGACCGCCGCGATGCCCGGGGTCAGCTCGCCGACCTCGCTCAGGTCCACGTCGATACCGTGAACAGCACCCGAACCGGTGAACACGAGCCCGTAATCGGTGAGTTCGCAGGAACCACCCATTTCGGTGAAGATCTCGCGCAGCTTGTCGCCGGGCTGGGTGGTGCGCTCCGGCCAGTCGGGCACGACGACCTTGCCGCCGGTGACCAGCGCCGCCGCCAGGAACGGCTGCGCGTTGGACAGGTCCGGCTCGATCGTCAGGTCCCGCCCGAGCAGGGCGCCCGGCGTCACCCGCCAGACGTTCGGCTCGCCGCCCGACTCCGGGGTGTCCACCTGGGCGCCGACCGCGCGCAGCATGTCGACGGTCATCCGGATGTGCGGCAGGGAGGGCAGCGAGGCGCCGACGTGCCGGACCTCCACGCCCTGGTTGAAGCGCGGACCGGACAGCAGCAGGGCGCTGACGAACTGGGACGAGGAGGAGGCGTCGACCTCCACCGTGCCGCCGTCCAGGGCACCGCCGCCGTGCACCGTCAGCGGCAGCGCGCCGCGGCCGTCGTCGTCGATCCGGGCGCCGAGGAGGCGCAGCGCGTCGATGACGCCGTTCAGGGGACGCTCGTACGCCCTCGGGTCGCCGTCGAAGCGGACGGCGCCGTCGGCCAGCGCGGCGACCGGCGGCAGGAAGCGCATCACCGTGCCGGCGTTGCCGACGTCCACCGTGGCCGGGCCGCGCAGGCCCGTCGGGAGCACGCGCCAGGCCTCTCCGGAGCCGTCGGGGCCGACCCCTTCCTCGATCTCCACGCCCATGGCGCGCAGTCCGCCCGCCATCAGCAGCGTGTCACGGGAGCGCAGCGGGCGGCGCAGCCAGCCGGGCTCGGAGGCGAGCGCCGCGAGCACCAGGGCGCGGTTGGTGACCGACTTGGACCCGGGCACGTGGACCGTCGCGTCGACGGCCCCGCTCGCGTGCGGGGCGGGCCAGAGGGCGGTATGTGCGGGGTTCTGGGCCATGGGCCCACTCTATAAGGCACCCGTGGTTCTGGTGCGGCGCCGTTGTGGCTGGTCGGACCCGCGCGGTGGAGCCGCGCAGCGGCCCGGCCCCGCACCCGGACGCCCGCCGCGGGGTGCGGTCGCCCGGGCCCACGGGGCACCGTCGCGCAGCCCCGGGAAGCACCCCGGCGCCCGGGGCCGCGGTCAGACCCCCAGCAGCCAGCGCCCGCCCCCGATCAGGGAGCACAGGGACACCGCGTGGAACAGGAACAGCCACAGTCCGGCCGGCACGTTCGTCAGCCGGGACAGCTGGTCCGCGTCCGAGTCCCCGGCGCCCGACCGCCTGCGCTTGGCCTGCAGCTCGAACGCCGGGCGCACGCCGCCCGCCAGCAGGAACCACACCACCGCGTACGCGAACGCCGCCTGCACCTGTGCCCCCGCCAGCCACGAGACCAGCAGGAACGCGCCCCCGGTCAGCACCACCGTCAGCACGCCGTAGGCGTTGCGGATCATCACCAGCATCGCCAGCAGCAGCGCCGTCGCCAGCCACAGCAGCAGCGTGATGCGGCCGGCGGCCAGCAGCGCGGCGCCGCCCAGGCCCAGCAGCGGGGGAGCGGTGTAGCCGGCCGCCGCCGTCAGGATCATGCCGAGGCCGTCCGGCTTGCCGCGGCTGACGGTCAGGCCGCTGGTGTCCGAGTGCAGACGTATGGCGGTCAGGGTGCGGCCGGTGAGCAGCGCGACCAGCCCGTGCCCGCCCTCGTGGGCGATGGTGATCGCGTTGCGCGACACCCGCCACAGGCCCGGCGGGACGGTCACCGCGAGCGCGGCGACGAGGGTCGCGATCACCACCCACAGGTCGGGGTCCGGCTGGGTGCCGAAGACCTCGTCCCACAGGGACGCGAGCGAGGCGGGTGCGGTGCTGGCGGCGCTGTCCATGGTGGCTCGGTGGCTCCCTCTCCCGGTGTGGAATCTGGCAGTGTGGCACGCATGTGCGGACGGTATGCAGCGAGTCGTGGGGCCGAGGATCTCGCAGGAGTCTTCGGGATCGAGATGGGGGTCCCCCCTGCTCGAGCGGAGCCGAGAGCTTGGGGGAGGGAGCCCGCGGAGGCTCTCGCGCCGGACTACAACGTGGCCCCGACCAAGGAGGTCCACGTCGTCCTCGACCGCCCGCTGAAGGACACCGGCGACCCGCGCCCCGTCCGCCAGCTGCGCAGGCTGAAGTGGGGCCTGGTGCCGTCCTGGTCGAAGACCCCCGAGGGCGCCGCGCGCATGATCAACGCCCGTGCCGAGACCGTCCACGAGAAGCCGTCGTACCGGCGGGCCTTCACCGCGCGCCGGTGCGTCGTCCCGGCCGACGGCTACTACGAGTGGGTCACCGGCCGGCAGGAGCGGGAGCTGGAGGTCGAGGGGAAGCGGAAGCGGCCGCGCAAGCAGCCGTACTTCGTGCTGCCCGCCGACGGGTCGGTGTTCGCTATGGCCGGGCTGTACGAGTTCTGGCGGGACAGGACACTGCCGGACGACCACCCGCAGGCGTGGTGGGCGACCTGCACGGTGATCACGACCGAGGCGGAGACCACCCCCCTCGCCGTGGCCCCCGCCGAGGGACCGCGCACGCTCGCCGAGATCCACCCCCGGATGCCGCTCATGCTCACCCCGGACCGCTGGGACGCCTGGCTGGACCCGTCCCGCACCGACCCCGACGAGCTGCGCGCGCTGCTCCAGCCGCCCCCGCCCGGACTGATGCGCGCCTACCCCGTCTCCACCGCCGTCAGCAACGTCCGCAACAACGGACCGGAGCTGTTGAAGGAGCTCGACGGACCCGAGGCGGGCACACTCTTCTGATGTGACGACCGAGATCATTGGCACGGAGGCGGGGGACGCCCGCATCACCTGGCACCAGGCCGGCACCGCGCGGCTGGTGCTGGCCCTGGGGCACGGCGCCGGCGGCGGTGTCGAGGCGCGGGACCTGCGGGCCCTCGCCGAGGTGCTGCCGGGGCACGGGGTGAGCGTCGCCCTCGTGGAGCAGCCCTGGCGGGTGGCCGGAAAGAAGGTGGCGCCGGCGCCGAAGACGCTCGACGCCGGCTGGCGGGGCGTGTGGCCCGCGCTCGCCGGCCGCGGGCTGCCGGTGGTCGCGGGCGGCCGCAGCGCCGGTGCCCGCGTCGCCTGCCGCACCGCCGCCGAGCTGGGAGCGCGCGCCGTCCTCGCCCTGAGCTTCCCGCTGCACCCGCCGGGCAGGCCGGAGAAGTCCCGGGCCGGCGAACTGCTCGGCGCGGGGGTGCCCGCGCTCGTCGTGCAGGGCGGCAACGACCCGTTCGGCAGGCCGGAGGAGTTTCCCGAGGGCGACTACGAGCTGATCGAGGTGCCGTACGGGGACCACGGCTTCGCCGTGCCGAAGCGGGCGGCCACCGGACAGGAGCAGGCCCTGGGGATCATCACCGACGGCGTGGCACGGTGGACGGCCGCCTTGGCGTGAGGGCGGGGAATGCGGGGCGCGCGGCCGCTGTTGTGCGGACAGACGTGCTGGACCACCAGCACCGACGTCGTACGGAGAGGGAGTCCGCCGCATGGGTTCGACCTACTGCCCGAGCCGCAGCAGCCGTGCTGACCTGGACTGGACGGTGCTGCACGCGGCGAAGGCCGCTCCGATTCGAGGGGCGGCGGAGTCGGGTAGTCGTCTATCCTCCGATTCTGGTGGCATCGGTTTCGGTGCTACCCGGAATCTTGAGGAGGTGGGTCCGGTCACTGGGATCGACGCAGGGACCGACAACGGCCAGGCGGAGCTGCCCGAGGGCCAGGGCATCAGCGCGGAATCGACCTCGCAGCGCAGCGCGCGCTTCGAGCGGGACGCGCTCGAATTCCTCGACCAGATGTACTCGGCCGCCCTGCGCATGACGCGCAACCCGGCCGACGCCGAGGACCTGGTGCAGGAGACGTACGCCAAGGCGTACGCGTCCTTCCACCAGTTCCGCGAAGGCACCAATCTGAAGGCGTGGCTGTACCGGATCCTCACCAACACGTTCATCAACTCCTACCGCAAGAAGCAGCGGGAACCGCAGCGCTCCGCGGCCGAGGAGATCGAGGACTGGCAGCTCGCGCGCGCCGAGTCGCACATGTCGACGGGTCTGCGCTCGGCGGAGTCACAGGCGCTGGACCACCTTCCGGACTCGGACGTCAAGGAAGCCCTCCAGGCGATCCCCGAGGAGTTCCGCATCGCCGTCTATCTCGCGGACGTCGAGGGCTTTGCGTACAAGGAGATCGCCGACATCATGGGGACACCCATCGGTACGGTGATGTCCCGCCTGCACCGGGGCCGCCGTCAGCTGCGCGGCATGCTCGAGGACTACGCCCGCGAGCGAGGCCTGGTCCCGGCCGGCGCCGGAGAGTCGAACGAAGCGAAAGGCTCGGGCTCATGAGCTGCGGAGAGCCGCACGAGACGGACTGCGGTGAGGTCCTCGACCACCTCTACGAGTTCCTCGACCGCGAGATGCCCGACGTGGACCGCGACAAGTTCGAGCAGCACTTCAAGGAGTGCTCCCCGTGCCTGGAGAAGTACGGTCTGGAGCAGGCCGTGAAGAAGCTGGTCAAGCGGTGCTGCGGACATGACGACGTGCCGACGGACCTGCGCTCCAAGGTGATGGGGCGGATCGACCTGATCCGCTCCGGCCAGGCCGTGCCCGAGCACGACGTGACCGCTTCCCCGGTCACCCCCCAGGAGTCCTGACCCCGCGCGAAGGCGGGCCGTCGTCACCCGAACGTGCTAATCCGCGGACCAACAGCCCGCGGGCTCACCCCTCTCCGTCCTAGGCTCCTCAGCCTCAGCAGGCTCGGCCGTGGGGAGAGGCGTGATGGAGGCGGTGCCGGCACGCGCACGCGTGTACGTCGCCTGCGTGGTCCTCGGCGCGGCGTGCTGTCTGTTCCCGCTGTGCGGCCCGCGCACCCCCTGGTGGGCGGTCGCGCTGCCGGCCGCGCTGTACGCCGCCGGTGAGCAGGCCGCCGCCCGATGGCGGTTCGCCGGGACGTTCTACCCCGTGCTCCTCGCCGGGGCCTTCCTGCTCCCGCCGGCCGCCGCCGCCCTGGTGCCGCTGCCCGGCGCGCTGCTCTCGCCGGTCGGCCGGCGCTCGCCGTGGCTGCGCCGGACCTGGCGGGCCGCCCAGCTGGCCCTCGCGGTGTGCGCCGCGGCCCGCGTGCACCGGGCGCTGGGCGGACCGCACGCCGTCGCGGCCTCCGACTTCCCCTACGCCCTGCTCCCGGCCGGGACCGCGGTCCTCACCTTCTGCCTGGCGCTGACCGCGCTGGACGGGGGGATCCTCGCGCTGGCCGAGCGGGTGCCGGTCCGGCGGGCCTGGCGGGGACTGTTCGTACGCTCCCTCGCGCCGGTCGCCGTGCACGGCCTCGCCGGGCTGATGATGGCCGTGCTGTGGCACAGCCCGTACGGGCCGGTGGCCGCGCTGCTGGTGCTGCTGCCGATGTGCGTGTCGGGCTGGGCGTTCGCGCAGTACCACCGGGAGCGGGCCGCCCACCAGGCGACGATCCGGGCGCTGGTGCAGGCCGTCGACATCAAGGACGGCTACACGCGCGGGCACAGCGAGCGGGTCGGGCAGGCGTCCATGATGATCGCGCGCGAACTCGGCATGGAGGAGGCGCGCGTCGAGGTGCTGCGGTTCGCCGGGATCCTGCACGACGTGGGCAAGCTCGGCGTCCCCACCCGGCTGCTGCGCAAGGACGGCCCGCTCACCCCGCAGGAGCGGCGGGTGATCGAACTGCATCCGGAGTACGGGCACGAGATGGTGCGCGGAATCGGTTTCCTCGGTGAGGCGCGGGCGGCGGTGCTGCACCACCACGAACGGCTGGACGGCAGCGGGTACCCGTACGGGCTGGCCGGCGGGCAGATCCCGGAGTCGGCGCGGGTGGTCGCGGTCGCCGACGCGTTCGACGCGATGACGTCCACGCGCTCCTACAGCAGGGCGCGGCCCGTCTCCGCGGCCCTGGAGGAACTCCAGCGGTGCGCCGGGGCCCAGTTCGACCCCCGCATGGTCGGCGCCCTGGTCCGGGCCCTCGCCCGGCACGGCTGGCGCCCGGCGGTCACCGCCGAGGAGGACCGCGCGGCCCCGCCCGCGCCGCGCGTCGGCGGCAGGCCCCGGGCGCGCCGGTGAGTCCCCGCCCGCCGCTGACGCTCCTCATCCACACGGCGGCCGCGCTGGTGGCCGTCGGCTCCCTCCTCGCCACCTGCTGGACCGGCCTGGTCGAACGCCCCACCGCCCTCGCCTTCGGCCTGCTCGTCGCCGTCGGCGAGCTCGCCCGGTGGACCGGCGCCCGGGTGCGGGAGGCCGCGCCGCTCGGGGCCGCCGCGGCGCTGTCGTACGCGCTGCTCGGGGACGACGCGGGCCGGCCCACGACCCACGGCGCGGTGCAGGTCGTCACCGTCGTCCTCGCCGCCGCCCTGGCCGGGAACGTGCCGCACATCGCGCGCGGACAGCGGGCGGTGACCGACCACCTCGCCCGGCGGGTGCTGGCCGTCGCCTTCGCCGCCGTGTGCTTCCAGCCCCTGTACGACCGCGGGCTGTTCGACACCTGGGTCGGCCCCGCGTACGCGCTGCTGCTGCCGGCGCTGCTCGCCCTGACCGCGCTGTGCGACGCCGTCCTGGCCGCCGCCCTCGCGCACTCCCGCACCGGCTGGCCCTTCGGCCCGCTGCTGCGGGACGAACTGCGCGCCCTGCTCGGCATCGGCTCGGCGGTGTGCGCCACGGGCGCGGTGACGTCGCTCGCGGTCGCCGTCGCGGGGCTGTGGGCGCTGCCGGTGTTCTCGCTGCCGCTGCTGCTCACCCAGATGTCCTTCCGCCGGTACGCGGCCGTGCGGACCACCAACCGGCAGACCATCGCCTCCCTCGCCCGCGCCACCGAGATCGCCGGGTACACCCCGGCCGGGCACGCCCGGCGGGTGGCCGCGCTCAGCCGGGCCGTCGGCCGGGACCTGGGCCTGACCAGGCCGGAACTCGCCGTGCTGGAGTGCGCCGCCCTCATGCACGACATCGGCCAGCTCAGCCTGGTGGACCCGGTCCCGGCGGGTGCCACGGCCGGCCTGCCGGTGGCCGAGCAGCGCCGGATCGCGCTGCTCGGCGGGGCCGTGGTCCGCCAGACCGGCGTCGACCGGGCGGTCGCCGTGGTCGTCGAGCGGCAGGCCGACCCCTACCGGGAACAGCCGGTCGCCGCCCGGATCGTGCGGGCCGTCAACGCCTACGAGGAGAAGGCGCGGGACGCCGGGCCCGGCGGGCCCCTGACGGCGCTGGAGGACCTGCGGCTGGCGACCGCGGCGGACTACGCGCCCGAGGTGGTGGAATCCCTGGCCCGCGTCCTGGCCCGGGACTGTCTGACCGCGTTCCCGGCTGGGTAACCCATGGGTAATGAGCGTGCTTCCAGCCACACGTGGTTGGATGCGAAGAGAGAGAGTGTCCAGGGGCACTGGCCAGCCCCCTGAACGGAACCGGCGGGCGGGAATCGTGAGGATCTTCGGCAAGGGACGGCACCGGCCCTCCGCCTCCTGGCGGCAGGCCACCGACCGTGCGTTCACGCTGATCGGCGACGGCCGCTACGAGGACGCGGGCGCGCTGCTCACGCGGGCCGCCGATCTGGAGCCCTGGTTGTCGGAGTCCTGGTTCAACCTCGCCCTGCTGCACAAGTTCCGGCACGACTGGGAGCAGGCCCGGGCGGCCGGTCTGCGGGCCGTGGCGCTGCTGGACCGGGAGACCGGGGCACCCGATTGGTGGAACGTCGGCATCGCGGCCACCGCCCTGCAGGACTGGCCGCTGGCCCGGCGGGCCTGGCAGGCGTACGGGCTGCGGGTGCCGGGCACGGCCACCGCGTCCGGGGAGCCGGTCGGCATGGACCTCGGCAGCGCGGCCGTGCGGCTGTCCCCGGAGGGGGAGGCCGAGGTGGTGTGGGGCCGCCGGCTGGACCCGGCCCGCATGGAGGTGCTGTCGATCCCGCTGCCGTCCTCGGGGCGGCGCTGGGGCGAGGTCGTGCTGCACGACGGGGTGCCGCACGGCGAGCGGACCACCGCGGCCGGGCACGCCTACCCGGTGTTCGACGAGATCGAGCTGTGGGCGCCGTCCCCCGTGCCGACCTGGGTGGTCCTGCTGGAGGCCGCCACCGAGGACGACCGGGACGCCCTGGAGCAGCTCGCCGCCGACGCGGGCTTCGCGGCCGAGGACTGGTCGTCGTCCGTGCGGCTGCTGTGCCGGATGTGCTCGGAGTCCCGGATGCCCTCGGACGAGGGCGACGGCGAGCACCTCGACCCGCACGACCACAGCGAACCGGGTCACCCCGGCCCGCTCGGGCACCGCACCGACGGCCAGCTGTGGGTGCCGGAGCGGGAGTGCGGGGTCGCGGCGCCCGCGTCGCTGGTGCGGGGGCTGCTGGACGGGTGGGTCGCGGACAGCCCGGACTCCAGGGACTGGCGGGATCTCGAAGAGGTCTGCTGAACCGGGGTCCTTCGCACCCGGGTCGCACCCGGGTGCGCTGTGCCCGGGCCCCTCGCGTCCAGGTCCTTCGTCTCCAGGTCCTTCACACCCAGGGCCTTGGAACGGCCCCCTGCCGGTGCACCGCTCCCTTTAGGCTGTACCCGCAGAATTTCCCATGCTTGCAGGAAGGCGTACGTCGGTCATGGCGCAGCAGGACACCGATCAGCAGCACGCGGGCGTGCTCCCCGTGGACGACGAGGGCTTCGTCATCGACACCGAGGACTGCGAGGAGCGCGAGAACGCCTGGCGCGAGCGCGGCACCTCGCGGCCGATCACGGTGGTGGGCAACCCGGTGCTGCACAAGGAGTGCAAGGACGTCACGGAGTTCGGCGAGGGACTCCAGCAGTTGGTGGCGGACATGTTCGCCTCGCAGCGCACCGCCGAGGGCGTCGGCCTGGCCGCCAACCAGATCGGCGTCGACCTGAAGGTCTTCGTCTACGACTGCCAGGACGACCAGGGCGTCCGGCACGTCGGCGTGGTCTGCAACCCGAAGCCGGCCGAACTGCCCGCCGAACGGCGCCGCCTCGACGACAGCAACGAGGGCTGCCTGTCCGTGCCGACCGCCTACGCCCCGCTCGCGCGTCCGGACTACGCGGAGGTCACCGGGCAGGACGAGCAGGGCAACCCGGTCAAGGTGCGCGGCACCGGCTACTTCGCCCGCTGCCTGCAGCACGAGACCGACCACCTCTACGGATACCTCTACATCGACCGCCTCTCCAAGCGCGAACGCAAGGACGCGCTGCGGCAGATGGCCGAGAACGAGCCCCGCTACCCGGTCGTCGCCAACGACTGAGGGGGTGCCTGCCGGGGCGACCGGTCAGGCCGCCTCGGACCCGCGGAACGTGCGCCGGTAGGCGTTCGGGGTGGTCCCCAGCACCTGTGTGAACTGGTGGCGCAGCGCGGCCGCGGTCCCGAACCCCGTCCGGCCCGCGATGGCGTCCACCGTCTCGTCCGTCGCCTCCAGCAGCCGCTGCGCCAGCAGCACCCGCTGGCGCAGGATCCAGCGGTAGGGCGTGGTGCCGGTCTCCTGCTGGAAGCGGCGCGCGAAGGTCCGCGGCGACATGTGGGCCCGGGCGGCGAGCTGCTCGACGGTGACGTCCTCGTCGAGGTGGCGCTCCATCCACACCAGCACCTCGGCCACCGTGTCGCCCTGGGAGCGGGGCAGCGGGCGCTCGATGTACTGGGCCTGCCCGCCGTCCCGGTGCGGGGGCACCACCATGCGCCGGGCGATCTTGTTGGCGACCTCCGGGCCCTGTTCCTTGCGCACGATGTGCAGGCAGGCGTCGATGCCGGCCGCCGTGCCGGCGGAGGTGATCACCGGGTCCTCGTCGACGTACAGCACGTCGGGCTCGACGGTCAGCCGCGGGTACGCCCGGGCCAGCGCCTCCGCGTGGTGCCAGTGCACCGCGCAGCGCCGGCCGTCGAGCAGCCCGGCCGCGGCGAGCACGAACACGCCGGAGCACACGCTCAGCACCCGTGCCCCGCGGTCCACCCCGCGCCGCAGGGCGTCCAGCAGGTCGGGCGGGAACTCACGCGTCTCGTAGCCGGCGCAGGCCGGCACGGCGATCAGGTCCGCCGACTCCAGGCGTTCGAGGCCGTGGCCGACGTGCAGGGCGAAGCCGCCCCGTGCGGAGAGCTCCGGGCCCTCGGCGGAGGCGACGGCGAAGTCGTACACCGGCAGTCCGTCGTCGCTGCGGTCGATGCCGAAGACCTCGCAGACGACGCCGAGTTCGAAGGGGTTCACGCCGTTCAGGACGACGGCGGCCACGTTCTGCAGCATGTCGCCAGTCTGCCTCACCGTTGGCAGCTTTTCGAGGGTGTGCGGCAGTCCTGCCACTGTTTGTCAGGAGTCACCGGCGTGACAGTGGTGTCCATGGATACGACACGCATCGAAGCACTGACCGGAATGCTGGCCGTTCTCGGGATCCTCGTCCTGCTGATCCTGCCGTCCGTGGCCGGCATCCTGCACGACCGGCGCGTCGACCGGCAGATCCGGGAGGCCGAGCGGGCGCGCGCGGAGGCGGGTGCCCGACGCCCCGCCCGGCGGCCGGACTACCTCACCACCACGGTGACCCACCACTCCTGAATCCCCTTGCACGAGATCCGGCCGGTCTGGGCGCACAGCGGCCGCTGCGAGGACAGCCGGGAGCGGCCGGCGGAGACGGCCTCGAAGGCGGCGCTCGCGTCGCCCGGCCGCAGCACGAAGCCGCTGTTGGTGGCCCGCAGCCCGGTACCGCTCACGGCGACCGGCTTCCAGGGCCGTCCGGCGGTCCCGTCCAGGCTGACGCGGACCGTGCCGCCCACGGCCAGGCAGACGGTACGGCCGCTGTCGGCGGCGTCCAGTTGCGTGGTGTCCGCGCAGCCGGCCGCGGCGGTGCTGGCGGCGGAGGACGGCGAGACGGTGCCGCCGCCACCCCCTTTCCCGCTCCCCGCCCCGCTTGCGTTTCCGCCGCCGCAGCCGCCGCAGCCGGCGGCGGCCAGGGCCAGCGCCGCGAGGGCGAGAGCCGTGCGGTGGGTCGTCCGGCGCATGGGTGGCCTCCTTCCCGGTCCTCCGGTCCTCCCGGTCCTGTCCTCCGGTCTTCCCGGTCCTGTCCTCCCGGTCTTCCCGGTCGGACCCCGGTTGGACGTACCACCCACGTTCCCGGATCCCGGTCAGAAGTCCTCGTCGAGGTCGACCGTGCCCTCCACCGCGACCTGGTAGGCCGACGGGCGCCGCTCGAAGAAGTTGGTCAGCTCCTGGACGCCCTGCAGCTCCATGAAGGGGAAGGGGTTCTCCGCGCCGTACACGGGCGCGAAGCCGAGGCGGACGAGGCGCTGGTCGGCGACGCACTCCAGGTACTGGCGCATCGAGTCGGTGTTCATGCCCGGCAGCCCGTCGCCGCACAGGTCCCGCGCGAACTGCAGCTCCGCCTCGACGGCCTCCCGCAGCATGTCCGCCACCTGCTGCCCGAGTGCGTCGTCGAAGAGGTCCGGCTCCTCCTTGCGCACGGTGTCCACCACGTCGAAGGCGAACGACATGTGCATCGTCTCGTCGCGGAACACCCAGTTGGTGCCGGTCGCCAGGCCGTGCAGCAGGCCCCGGCTGCGGAACCAGTAGACGTACGCGAAGGCGCCGTAGAAGAACAGGCCCTCGATGCACGCGGCGAAGCAGATCAGGTTCAGCAGGAAGCGGCGGCGGTCGGCCCGGGTCTCCAGGCGGTCGATCTTCTCCACCTGGTCGATCCACCGGAAGCAGAACTCCGCCTTCTCGCGGATCGACGGGATGTTCTCCACCGCCGCGAAGGCGGCCGCCCGGTCGTCCGGATCGGGCAGGTAGGTGTCCAGCAGGGTCAGGTAGAACTGGACGTGCACGGCCTCCTCGAACAGCTGGCGGCTGAGGTACAGCCGCGCCTCGGGGGAGTTGATGTGCTTGTACAGCGTCAGCACGAGGTTGTTGGCGACGATCGAGTCGCCCGTCGCGAAGAACGCCACCAGGCGGCCGATCAGGTGCTGTTCGGCGGGGGTCAGCTTCGCGAGGTCGGCCACGTCCGAGTGCAGGTCGACCTCCTCCACGGTCCAGGTGTTCTTGATCGCGTCCCGGTAGCGCTCGTAGAAGTCCGGGTAGCGCATGGGGCGCAGCGTCAGCTCGAAGCCGGGGTCGAGCAGGTGGTGGGCGCGTGTCACTGGCAGGCCTCGCAGGACTCGGGGTTCTCGAGGGAGCAGGCGACGGCTTCCGGGTCGGCCGCCTGCTGTACGGGGACGGTGGCCGCCTGGGCCCGGGCGGCGCGCGCGATGCGGGTCGCCGGGCGCGAGCGCAGGTAGTACGTCGTCTTCAGGCCCTGCTTCCAGGCGTACGCGTACATCGAGGAGAGCTTGCCGATCGTCGGCGTCTCCAGGAACAGGTTCAGGGACTGGGACTGGTCCAGGAACGGGGTGCGCGCGGCGGCCATGTCGATCAGGCCGCGCTGCGGGATCTCCCACGCCGTGCGGTACAGCCGCCGGACGTCCTCCGGGATCCACGTGAAGTCCTGGACCGAGCCGTTCGCCTCGCGCAGCGCCTCGCGGGTGCGGGCGTCCCACACGCCCAGTTCCTTGAGGTCCCTGACCAGGTACGAGTTGACCTGAAGGAACTCACCGGACAGCGTCTCGCGCTTGAACAGGTTGGACACCTGCGGCTCGATGCACTCGTACACGCCGGCGATCGAGGCGATGGTGGCGGTCGGGGCGACGGCCAGCAGCAGGGAGTTGCGCAGGCCGACCGCGGCGATCCGTTCGCGCAGCGCCGCCCAGCGCTCCGGCCAGGCGAACTCCACGCCGTAGTGGTCGGGGTGCAGCACGCCCCGGGCGGTTCGGGTCTGCTCCCAGGCCGGCAGCGGGCCGCTGCGTTCGGCGAGGTCGGCGGAGGCTTCGTAGGCGGCGAGCATGAGGCGCTCGGCGATCCGGGTCGACAGGTCCCGGGCCCGCTGCGAGTCGAAGGGCAGGCGCAGCTTGAAGAAGACGTCCTGCAGGCCCATCACGCCCAGGCCGACCGGGCGCCACCGGGCGTTGGAGCGGCCCGCCTGCCCGGTCGGGTAGTAGTTCACGTCGACGACGCGGTCGAGGAAGGTGACGGCCGTGCGGACGGTGGCGTCCAGCCGCTCCCAGTCGATCTCGCCGTCGTCGACGAAGGCGCCGAGGTTGACCGAACCGAGGTTGCAGACGGCCGTCTCCCCGTCGTCGGTGACCTCCAGGATCTCGGTGCACAGATTCGAGGAGTGCACGACGCGGCCGGGCTCGGCCGTCTGGTTGGCGGTGCGGTTGGCGGTGTCCTTGAAGGTCATCCAGCCGTTGCCGGTCTGCGCGAGAGTGCGCATCATGCGGCCGTACAGTTCGCGCGCCGGAAGGGTCCTGCGCGCGAGCCCCTCGGCCTCGGCCTTGCGGTAGGCGGCGTCGAAGTCCTCCCCCCACAGGTCGACCAGCTCGGGCACGTCCGAGGGGGAGAACAGCGACCACTGCCCGTCGGCGTTCACCCGGCGCATGAACTCGTCCGGGACCCAGTGCGCGAGGTTGAGGTTGTGCGTGCGGCGGGCGTCCTCGCCGGTGTTGTCGCGCAGCTCCAGGAACTCCTCGATGTCGGCGTGCCAGGTCTCCAGGTAGACGGCGGCCGCACCCTTGCGCCGGCCGCCCTGGTTCACGGCGGCGACCGAGGCGTCGAGGGTCTTCAGGAACGGGACGATGCCGCCCGAGTGCCCGTTGGTGCCACGGATGAGCGAACCGCGGGATCGGATGCGGGAGAAGGCGATGCCGATGCCGCCCGCGTGCTTGGAGAGCCGGGCGACCTGGTGGTAGCGGTCGTAGAGGGAGTCCAGCTCGTCCAGCGGGGAGTCGAGCAGGTAGCAGGACGACATCTGGGGGTGCCGGGTGCCGGAGTTGAACAGCGTGGGGGAGGAGGGGAGGTAGTCGAGGCGGCTCATGAGCCGGTAGAGCGCGGCGACCTCGTCCACGGAGCGGACCGTGTCGTCCTCGGCCAGACCGCTCGCCACCCGCAGCAGGAAGTGCTGGGGCGTCTCGATCACCCGGCGGGTGGTCGGATGCCGCAGCAGGTAGCGGCTGTGCAGGGTGCGCAGGCCGAAGTAGCCGAAGCGGTCGTCCGCCTCCGCGTCCACCAGCGCGTCGAGGCGTGGAGCGTGGACGCGCACGAACGCGGCGGTCCGGTCCGCGACGATGCCCTCGCGGTGCCCGACGGCGACCGACTCGGTGAACGACGTGACCCCCTGCGAGGCGGCCTCGGCGGCGATGCCGATCGTCAGCAGCCGGGCGGCCAGCCGTGAGTAGGCGGGGTCCTCGGAGATGAGGCCGGCGGCCGCCTCCGTGGCCAGCTCGCGCAGTTCCGTCCCGTCCGCCCGCGCGGACCGGCCGCGCAGCGCGGCGGCGGCGACCCGGCCGGGGTCGGCGTCGGGCAGGTCGGCGGTCAGCTCGGTCAGCGTCCGCACAAGCTCGGCGCCGGGGCCGTCGCCGTCCGGCTGGATCGCTGAGGCCGGATCCTGGGTCGCCGATGCCGGATCGGCTGGCGCGATGGTCACGTGGGGGCTCTCCCTCGCTCGGCACGGGGCCTTGCGCAGGACAGGGGGCAGCCACGAGCGCACACGGCGCCGCGTCCACCGGCCCATTCCGCGAGGCCCGGACGTCGGGCGCCCGGACCGGACGGGCCGGGCGCGCTGTCGGCAGGTCCTCGGACTGACTCCTGCGCACGGACGCGCACAGGTACACCGTTGCGGGACAGTTCCGGATTCGCACCGGATTCCCCTGCGGCGACAGCGAGCATGAGCATACATCTTGTGTCGTGCTGCGGTATCACCCCCAGATGTTGTGTCGCGGTGGCTTCACAGCGTCAACTGATAGGCCAGCAGCGTGATGTCGTCCAGGTGCGGGATCGGGTTCCAGTCCCGCTCGGGAGCGCGGGCGAAGCCCAGGCGTTCGTAGATGCGGTGGGCGGTGTGCATGGACCGCTGGGTCGACAGGACGACGCGGGCACAGCCCTGCACGGCTCGGGCGCGGTCCAGACAGAAGCGCACCAGCGCCTCGCCGACGCCCCGGCCCCGGGCGTCGTGCGCGACCGCGAGCATGCGGATCTCGGCCTCGCCGGGCCCGGCGATGTCGGCCATCGGGCCGCCGGACGGCACGAAGGTCACGCCGCCGAGCAGGCGGTCCTGGCGCACGGCGACCAGCACCTCGGCGGCGGCGGCGCGCTTGCCGACGTCCTTCAGCTCCGCGAGGTAGGTGTCGCTCTCCCCGAAGTCGAGGAGGCCGTCTCGCAGATATGCCTGGGCGGTGATCTCGCCGAGTGCCTCGTACTCCCCGGGGGTGGCCTGCCGTATCACGATGTCCATGCGGCGAGTGTGCCCGACGGGTACGACAACGGGCCGCCGGTTTTCCCACCGGCGGCCCGCCCGTCCGTACCGCCTCCTACTGGGGCGCCCCCGCGGTCGCGGGCGGCAACTCCACCCGCACTCCCGCGTCCCCGGCGTCGGCCGTGTAGTCCTCGGGCCGGGTCTGGTCGACGCCCTCCGGGGCCTTGACCGCCTTCAGCACGACGGTGAGGACCACGGTCACGACCACGTTCAGCACGAACGCCGTCAGGCCGATGTAGCCGATCTCGCCGATGCCGGGGATCTCCTTGGCGCTGCCGCCGAAGTGCGCCTGCGTCGGCGAGGCCACCCCGTACGCGGCGACCGTGCCGTACACCATGCCGACCGCCCAGCCGGTGAGCAGCGCCCAGCGGTGGAACCACCGTGTGAAGAGGCCGCCGACCAGGGCCGGGAAGGTCTGCAGGATCCAGATGCCGCCCAGCAGCTGGAAGTTGATGGCGACGGTCTTGTCCATGGTCAGGACGAAGACCAGCGCGCCCACCTTCACCAGCAGGGACACGATCTTGGAGACCCGGGTCTCCTCCTTCGGTGTCGCGTCGGGCCTGATGAAGTCCTTGTAGATGTTGCGGGTGAACAGGTTCGCCGCCGCGATGGACATGATCGCCGCCGGGACGAGGGCGCCGATGCCGATCGCGGCGAAGGCCACCCCCGCGAACCAGTCGGGGAACATGTTCTCGAACAGCTGCGGGATCGCCAGCTGCCCGTTGGTGACCTTCACCCCGGCCGCGATCGCCATGAAGCCCAGCAGGGCCAGCAGGCCGAGCATCAGCGAGTACAGCGGCAGGATCGTGGTGTTGCGGCGGATCACCTCGCGGCTCCCGGAGGACAGCGTCGCGGTGATCGAGTGCGGGTACATGAACAGCGCGAGCGCGGAGCCGAGCGCCAGCGTGGCATACGTCCACTGGCCCGCCGGGGCCGGCACCAGACCGCCCGCCCCCGCGGCGGCGAACTTCTCGCCCGCCTTGGCGAAGACGTCGTCGAACCCGCCCAGTTTGATCGGGATGTAGATGATCGCCACCGCGATGACGATGTAGATCAGCGTGTCCTTCACGAACGCGATCAGCGCGGGCGCCCGCAGGCCCGACGAGTAGGTGTAGGCCGCCAGCACGCCGAAGGCGATCAGCAGCGGCAGGTCCTTCACGAACCAGTTCGTGTTCTCGCCGCCGCCGATGCCCATCACGTCCAGCACCGCCTGGATGCCGACGAGCTGGAGCGCGATGTACGGCATCGTCGCCAGGATGCCGGTCACCGCGACCGCCAGCGACAGGCCCTTCGAGCCGAAGCGGCCGCGCACGAAGTCCGACGTCGTCACGTAGCCGTGCCGGTGGGACACCGACCACAGCCGCGGCAGGAAGGTGAAGATCAGCGGATAGACGAGGATGGTGTACGGCACCGCGAAGAACCCGGCCGCCCCCGCCGCGTAGACCGCCGCCGGCACGGCGACGAAGGTGTACGCCGTGTACAGGTCGCCGCCCAGCAGGAACCACGTGACCCAGGTGCCGAACGACCGTCCGCCCAGGCCCCATTCGTCGAGGCTGTGCTCGTTCTCGGCCCGACGCCAGCGCGCGGCCAGGAAGCCCATCGCCGTGACGGCGAGGAAGAAGAAGACGAAGACACCGAGCGCGATGCCGTTGACGCCGTCCTTCACTCCGACGCACCGCCCCTCTGCGCGGCGCGTCCGCGCCGGTCGCGCTGCCACAGCTTGTACGCGGCCATCGTCAGCGCGGTGGACACCAGCACCCAGAGCATCTGGTACCAGTAGAAGAACGGGATCCCGGCGAGCGTGGGATCCGTCTCGGCGTAGGAGCCGACCCACAGCATCGCCACGAAGGGCGCCGTCAGGCAGACGGCGATGAGGATGCGGGCCGGTGTCACCACCGGGGGTCTGGTTTCGGGCACATTCGGCATACCGCGACTCCGTCCCGTCACTGATCACGTGTGCAACGCGCAGGCAATCTAGGTCACGGTGTCACGTCAGCGGAAGACCGCGTCGCGAGGTGCTTGTGATGATTGTGTGCAGCCGCCGTCGACCCGGCAGGGGGGCAAGTCCCTTCGTGCGCCGGTGTCCTGACGGTCCGTCCGTATTCGCTCGGTACCCGCTCGAACGGGCGCCCGCACGGCACCCCGGCGTTCGGATCCGGCTACGCCCCCGCGTTCCGCTCTCGCGTCCGGCCCCCGCGTCCGGCCCCCGCGTTCTAGTCCTGCGGGCGCTTCAGTCTGGCCACGAACTTGTAGCGGTCTCCCCGGTACACCGACCGGACCCACTCCACCGGCTGCCCTTCCCGGTCCAGCGAGTGCCGGGAGAGCATCAGCATCGGCAGGCCCACGTCCGTGCCGAGCAGGCCGGCCTCGCGCGGAGTGGCCAGGGAGGTCTCGATGGTCTCCTCGGCCTCGGCGAGGCGCACGTCGTAGACCTCGGCGAGGGCGGTGTAGAGGGACGTGTACTTGGCCAGGGAGCGGCGCAGGGCCGGGAACCGCTTGGCGCTGAGGTGCGTGGTCTCGATGGCCATCGGCTCGCCGTTGGCCATGCGCAGCCGCTCGATGCGCAGCACCCGGCCGCCGGCGGTGATGTCGAGCAGCCCGGCGAGGCGGTCGTCGGCGGTGATGTAGCCGATGTCCAGCAGCTGCGAGGTGGGCTCCAGGCCCTGGGCCCGCATGTCCTCGGTGTACGAGGTGAGCTGCAGCGCCTGCGAGACCTTCGGCTTGGCGACGAAGGTGCCCTTGCCCTGGATGCGCTCCAGGCGGCCCTCGACGACGAGTTCCTGCAGGGCCTGGCGGACGGTCGTGCGCGAGGTGTCGAACTCCGCGGCCAGGGTGCGCTCGGGGGGGACCGGAGTGCCCGGCGCCTGCGTCTCCGTCATGTCGAGCAGGTGCTTCTTCAGACGGTAGTACTTCGGCACGCGCGCGGTGCGGACGGTCGCCCCACCCTCGTGTTCCGCACTGCTGACGTCGGTGCTCATGGTCTGCCTTCCCGGCTTCGGACGCGGCTCACATCGTGGCGGCAGCGTACCGGGATCTCCTCCGCACGCTGCGTGATCCCCTCTGTATACCGTCGCCCCCTCTTCTGGTCTAGTCCACCACTGTAAGTGGTCTACCGGGATGGTCGCGTCGAGGGGGCGTCTTTTTGCGGGCTTCTTACTTAAAGGTTCCTGCATATGTAGGTCGCATAACGGCTGGTCGGAGCGGTTCTGACGGCCTTGACAGGCTTCATGGTCTGGTCCAAGCTCCCGGTACTGGTCTACACCATTGGTCCAGGTCCCGGCCCAACGCTCACGCGGGGAGGCAGGGGGGTTGTGTGGCATCCCTGAGGAGGGTGGCGTGAAGCGCAAGCTGGCAGCCGCGATCGGTATCGCGGGCATGGTGGTCTCCGTCGCGGCGTGCGGGAGCGGTGACGACAAGGATTCGGGCAAGCAGGGCGCGGACGTCAAGGAGTTGACCGTCTGGCTCACCGTCGACGCCCAGAACAACTGGCCGGAACTGGTGAAGGCCGCCGACGCGGCGGTCAAGAAGAAGCACCCCGGCATCAAGATCGAGCACGAGTACTACGGCTGGCCGGACAAGAACACCAAGCTGGACGCCGTCCTCGCCACGGACAAGGTTCCGGACGTGGTCGAGATGGGCAACACCGAGATGCTCGGCTACATGGTCAAGGGCGCCTTCGCCCCCCTCGACGCCGGGAAGTTCGACAACTCGGCCACCTGGCTGGACGGCCTGAAGGCCTCGGTCACCTACGAGGGCAAGACCTACGGCGTCCCCTACTACGCGGGTGGCCGCGTCGGCAACTGGCGCAAGGACCTCTTCGCCTCGGCGGGCGTGAAGTCCACGCCGAAGACGTACAAGGAGCTCACCGCCGCCCTCGACAAGGTCCAGAAGAAGGAGGGCGACAAGTTCTCCGCCTGGTACCAGCCCACCCGCGACTGGTACGCGGCCATGTCCTTCGTCTACGACGCCGGCGGCTCCATCGCCAAGGAGGAGGGCGGCCAGTGGAAGGCGAACCTCTCCTCGCCCGAGTCCCTCAAGGGCCTGACCGAGTTCAAGAACGTCGTCGACACGTACATGCACGGCGACAAGACCAAGGACGAGTCCGACCGCTACATCGTCTACGGCCAGGGCAAGTCCGGCATGATCTTCGGCGCGGCCTGGGAGGGCGCCACCGCCGCGGACCCGAAGAACGACAAGACCGGCAAGCTCAAGGACAACCTCGAGAACTTCGTGATGCCGGGTCCGTCCGGCAAGAACATGCCCGTCTTCCTGGGCGGTAGCGACCTCGCCGTCCCGGTGAAGTCGGACGCGCAGGGTGTCGCCGCCGAATGGATCAACGCGTTCGCGGGCTCCTCCGGCCAGAAGGGTCTGATGGCCAAGGGCAACCTGCCCAACAACAAGACCGACCTCGCGACCCTGAAGAACGACCCGGCGACGGCGGTCCCGGCCACCGCGGCCGAGTCCAACTGGTTCGTCCCGATGGCCCCCGGCTGGGGCCAGGTCGAGAAGGCCCAGGTGCTGCAGACCATGCTGCAGAACATCGGCACCGGCAAGAAGTCGGTGGAGGCCGCCGCGAAGGAGGCGGACGCCGCGATCGACAAGGTCATCAACACCAAGTGACCCACAGCGGGACCCTGCCGTCGGCGGGGTCCCGCTGTCCGCCGACCTGAGGGACCGCTGAGGAGCGCGATGAGTGCCGCAGACACGACCACCCCCGCCAAGGTGCCGCCGCCGCGGCCGGCGCCGCCCCCGCCCGCGCCCTCCCGAAGGCCGCGCAGACGGCGGAAGTCGGGCCCCGCGGCCACCCCCTGGCTGCTGCTCGCGCCCTGCCTGCTGATCCTCGCCCTGGTGATGGGCTATCCGCTCGTCCGCCTGGTCACCCTGTCCTTCCAGAAGTTCGGGCAGTCCCAGCTGTGGGGCTTCCAGCCGGCCGAGTCGGTCGGCTTCGACAACTTCGGCGAGGTGCTGGGGGACGGCGAGTTCTGGGCCGTCGTGGTGCGCACGATCATCTTCGCGGGCGGCGCCGTCGTCCTGACCATGGTCGCCGGCATGGCGATCGCCCTGCTGCTGCAGCGGATCTCCGGGTGGCTGAAGACGCTGATCAACATCGTGCTGGTGGCGAGCTGGGGCATGCCGGTCATCGTGGCCACGACCGTCTTCAAGTGGCTGTTCGACTCCGACTACGGCGTGTTCAACGCGCTGCTCGACAAACTGCCCGGCGTCGAGATGATCGGCCACAACTGGTTCGCGAGCGGGCCCGAGGGGCTGGCCGTGATCATGCTGCTGGTGGTGTGGGGCGCCGTGCCCTTCGTCGTCATCACCCTGAGCGCCGGCCTGACCCAGGTGCCCCGGGAACTGGAGGAGGCGGCCCGGCTGGACGGCGCCAACTCCTGGGGCGTCTTCCGCTGGGTCACCCTGCCCGTCCTCAAGCCGATCATCGTGATGCTCACGACGCTGTCGGTGATCTGGGACATGGGCGTCTTCCCGCAGGTCTTCGTCATGCGCGGCGGCCACCCGGAGTCCGAGTTCCAGGTCCTCAACACCTACTCCTACGACCGTGCGTTCGTCGTCAACGACTACGCCCAGGGCTCGGCGATCGCCCTGCTCACCGTGGCCCTGCTGCTCGGTGTCGTCGCCGTCTACATGCGCCAGATGCTGAAGATCGGAGAGGTCGAATGAGCGCCCTCGTCACCGCCGGGCGCCGCAGGTCGCGGCTCGGGTACAACCTGCTCGGCCTCCTCGTCTTCGTCACCGCCGGCTTCCCCCTGTACTGGATGGTCGACACGGCGTTCAAACCGGCGAAGGACGCCATCGACCCGGACCCGAGCCTGCTGCCGACCGGGATCACGCTCGACAACTTCCGCCGGGCGCTGGACATCGCCGACTTCTGGGGACCGGTCGGCCGCAGCCTGACCGTCTCCCTCGCCGTGGTCGTGATCGGCATGGTGGTCGGCTTGCTGGCCGCCCTCGCCATCTCGCGGTTCGCCTTCCGCGGCCGCAAGATCGTGATCGTCGGCATCCTCGCGGTCCAGATGGTCCCGCTGGTCGCCATGATCATCCCGGTCTTCCTGCTGCTGAACGACCTGGGGCAGTACGACAAGCTCACCGGCCTGATCATCACGTACCTGACCTTCATCCTGCCCTTCACGGTGTGGACGTTGCGCGGATTCATCGTCAACATCCCGAGGGAACTGGAGGAGGCGGCGATGGTCGACGGGTGCTCACCCACCGGCGCGTTCCTCCGGGTCGTGTTCCCCCTGCTGGCCCCCGGCATGGTCGCCACCTCGGTCTACGGCTTCATCCAGGCCTGGAACGAGTACCTGTACGCGCTGATGCTGCTCAGCCAGAAGAACCAGACCGCGACCGTCTGGCTCGGCAATTTCACCACCAAGCACGGCACCGAGTACGCCCCGATGATGGCCGGCGCCACCATGATGGCCGTACCGATCGTCGTCCTGTTCCTGCTCGTCCAGCGCAAGATGGCCGCGGGTCTGACCGCCGGCGCCGTGAAGGGATGAAGCCTCCTATGACGACGATCACCGATGGTACCGACACCCTCACCCGGGACGCCCTGACCGTCCTGCAACCCGGCTTCACCGGGACCTCCGCCCCCGACTGGCTGCTACGGCGCCTGGGCGAGGGCCTCGCCTCGGTCGGCCTGTTCGGCCGCAACATCGCCTCCGCCGCGCAACTGTCCGCCCTGACCGCGCGGTTGCGCGCGGAACGGGACGACGTGCTGGTCGCCGTCGACGAGGAGGGCGGGGACGTCACGCGCCTGGAAGTGCGTACCGGCTCCAGCTTCCCCGGCAACCACGCCCTCGGCGCGGTCGACGACGTGGAGTTGACGAGGGGGGTGGCCCGCGAGCTCGGCCGCCGCCTCGCGGCCTGCGGAATCAACCTCAACTGGGCCCCGTCCGCGGACGTGAACTCCAACCCGGCCAACCCGGTCATCGGCGTCCGCTCCTTCGGCGCCGACACCGGCCTGGTCGCCCGGCACACGGCGGCCTACGTGGACGGCCTGCAGTCCGCCGGGGTCGCCGCCTGCACCAAGCACTTCCCCGGCCACGGCGACACGGCCGTCGACTCCCACCACGCGCTGCCCCGCATCGACGTGGAGCGGGCCGTCCTGCGGTCGCGTGAACTGGCCCCGTTCCGCGCGGCGATCGCCGCCGGCACTCGCGCCGTGATGAGCGCACACATCCTGGTGCCGGCCCTGGACCCGGACCGCCCGGCGACGCTCTCCCACCGGGTGCTGACCGACCTGCTGCGCGGCGAACTCCGCTACGACGGCCTCATCGTCACCGACGGCATGGAGATGCAGGCCATCGCGGGCACCTACGGCATCGAACGGGGCAGCGTCCTCGCCATCGCGGCCGGCGCGGACGCGATCTGCGTGGGCGGCGGTCTCGCCGACGACGAGACGGTACGCCGCCTGCGCGACGCCCTGGTCACCGCCGTACGCGCCGGTGAACTGCCCGAGGAACGCCTGGCCGACGCCGCGGAACGCGTGCGCCGCCTGGCCCGCTGGACGGCGGCGGCCCGCGCCGCGGGCACGCTGGGCGAGGCCGACGGCGAGGTGGGCCTGCGGGCGGCCCGGCGGGCGGTGCGGCTGACCGGCGCCGACGGCTTCACGCCGCTCACCGAGCCGCCCTACGTCGCCGCCTTCACCCCCGTCGCCAACATCGCGGTCGGCGCCGAGACGCCCTGGGGCGTCGCCGCTGAACTCGTCCGGCTCCTCCCCGGCACGGAGACGGGCAGCTTCACCGGGGCGGACGCGGGCTGGGAGGCCCTCGCCGCAGCCGGGCCCCGCCGCATCGTCGCCGTGGTCCGCGACGAGCACCGGCACCCCTGGATGGCGGCCGCCCTGGATCTCCTGCTGAGGGCCCGCCCCGACACGGTGGTCGTCGAGATGGGCATTCCGCAGGCCCCGCCCCGCGGCGCCCTCCACATCGCCACCCACGGCGCGGCCCGGGTCTGCGGTCGCGCGGCGGCGGAGGTCATCGCGGGCGTGTAGTCCGCACGGCACGGAAGGCGCCGGCGCTCCGCAGCGGCCGGCGCCTTCGTGTGTCCGCGGGCGGCCAGGGCCTGTTCGGCGGATCGACTCGGCGGAAACCGGCGGCGCCTTGCAGCCCTGGTGAGCGGGGTCTGGTGCGTCCGGGTGCAAGGCGGAGGAAGGAGCCGACGCGATCGGCTCCCCCCGCGAGCGCAGCCGCGCGCGGGGGAGTCGGGGGCCGGCGACAACGCCGCAGACGGGAGTGCCGGACCCCGCGTCTCCGGCGTGATCCGCCGGAGAGGTCCTAGGGTCTGTCGTCAAATGATCTTTGGTCGGGGATCATGGTCGGGTGATACGTCGCCATGAACTGTCGGATGCC
>NZ_JAYMHD010000064.1:0-1212 GCF_035656535.1 Streptomyces sp. H51 | reverse complement strand
CGTCCTCCGGCCACTGGTTCGCCTCCGCCAGCAGCACCGTGTCCGGGTACTGGGCGTCGATCTCCTTGCGCACCCGCTTCAGGAACTCGTGGGTGGCCGGGAGGTTCTCGCAGTTGGTGCCCTCCCGCTGGTACAGGTACGGCACCGCGTCCAGCCGGAATCCGTCGATGCCGAGGTCCAGCCAGAACCGCAGCGCGGAGATCATCTCCTCCTGCACGGCCGGGTTCTCGTAGTTCAGGTCCGGCTGGTGGGAGAAGAACCGGTGCCAGAAGTACTGCTTGCGCACCGGGTCGAAGGTCCAGTTCGACACCTCGGTGTCGACGAAGATGATCCGCGCGTCCGGGTACTGCTTGTCGTCGTCGGCCCACACGTAGTAGTCGCCGTACGGGCCGTCGGGGTCCTTGCGGGACTCCTGGAACCACGGGTGCTGGTCGCTGGTGTGGTTCATGACGAAGTCGATGATGACGCGCATGCCGCGCTGGTGGGCGGCGTCGACGAACTCCACGAAGTCGGCCAGGTCGCCGAACTCCGGCAGTACCGCGGTGTAGTCGGAGACGTCGTAGCCGCCGTCCCGCAGCGGGGACTGGAAGAAGGGCGGCAGCCAGATGCAGTCGATGCCCAGCCACTGCAGATAGTCGAGTTTGGCGGTCAGTCCCTTGAGGTCGCCGACGCCGTCGCCGTTGCTGTCCTGGAAGGAGCGGACCAGGACCTCGTAGAAGACGGCGCGTTTGAACCACTCGGGGTCCCGGTCCTTCGCGGGGGTGTCCTCGAACGTGTCCGGAACGGGCTCGTTGACGATCATATGGTGGGTGACCCTCCGATCTGCGGGGTGGACGGTCGCAGGACGGTGAAGACGTGCGCAGGCCGGGTGCCCGGTTCGAGACGTACGTAATTGGCCCTGCCCCAGTGATAGGTCTCACCGGTGAGCTCGTCGCGCACCGGCACCGACTCGTGCCAGTCCAGGCCGAGTTGCGGCATGTCCAACGAGACCGTGGCCTCCTGGGTGTGGTGCGGGTCGAGGTTGGCGACCACCAGAACCGTGTTCGAACCGCTCCGCTTCGAGTACGCGATGACCGCGTCCTTGTCCGCGTGGTGGAAGTGCAGGTCGCGCAGCTGCCGGAGCGCCGGGCTGGAGCGCCGGATGTCGTTGAGGCGGGTGATGAGGGGGGTGATGGTGCGGCCCTCGCGTTCGGCGGTGTCCCAGTCGCGGGG
>NZ_JAYMHD010000063.1:0-5533 GCF_035656535.1 Streptomyces sp. H51 | reverse complement strand
TCGAACGCCGCCGCGAACACCGGAAACGCCCCATACAACTCCCGCCCCATCCCAACCCGCTGCGCCCCCTGCCCCGAAAACAACAACGCCACCCGACCCGCACGCACCACACCCTCAACCACACCCGCCACCGGCACACCCTCGGCAACAGACCGCAGCCCGGCCTCGAAACCGACCGCGTCCCCCGCCAGCACCACCGCCCGCCGCTCCAACGCAGCCCGCGACCGCACCAAAGCAGCCCCGACATCCACCAGCGAGACGTCCGCAGCCCCCGCGAACGCCCGCAGACCCTCCGCCCGCGCACGCAACGCCGCATCCGAACGCGCCGACACCACCCACGGCACCAGACCACCCACGACCGGCCCCGCCTCCACCCCCACCTCCACCGCAGCAGACTCCACCGCAGCAGACTCCACGATCACATGCGCGTTCGTCCCACTGATCCCGAACGACGACACACCCGCCCGCCGCGGACGCCCCGCCCCCGGCCACGGCACCGCCTCCCTCAGCAGCTCCACCCCACCCGCCGACCAATCCACATGCGGCGACGGCTCCCCCACATGCAACGTCCGCGGCAACACACCCTGCCGCATCGCCATCACCATCTTGATCACACCCGCCACACCCGCGGCAGCCGCGGTGTGGCCGATGTTCGACTTGACCGACCCGAGCCACAGCGGCCGGTCCTCGGCCCGCTCCCGCCCATAGGTGGCGAGCAGGGCCTGCGCCTCTATCGGATCGCCCAGCGCCGTTCCGGTGCCGTGCGCCTCGACCGCGTCCACGTCGGCGGGACCGAGCCGGGCGTTGGCCAGGGCCTGCCGGATCACCCGCTGCTGGGAGGGCCCGTTCGGGGCGGTCAGACCGCTGCTGGCACCGTCCTGGTTGACGGCGGAACCCCGTACGACCGCGAGCACCCGGTGACCGTTACGCCGCGCGTCCGACAGGCGCTCCAGGAGCAGCACGCCCACGCCCTCGCCCCAGACGGTGCCGTCCGCCGAGGCGGAGAAGGCCTTGCAGCGGCCGTCCTTGGCGAGGCCGCGCTGTCGGCTGAACTCCTGGAAGAGCCAGGGGTTCGGCATGACGGTGACGCCTCCGGCGAGGGCCAGGGCGCATTCGTCGGCGCGCAGTGCCTGTGCGGCCTGGTGGAGGGCCACGAGGGAGGAGGAGCAGGCGGTGTCGACGGTGACGGCGGGGCCCTCCAGGCCGAAGGTGTAGGCGACGCGGCCGGAGATGACACTGTTGACGTTGCCGGTGAGGGTGTAGCCCTCGATCTCCGGGGGCGGGGTGCCGGTGCCGCCGCCGAGATAGCCGGGGTTGCCGGCGCCGACGAAGACGCCGGTCCTGCTGCCCTTGAGGGCGGCCGGGTCGAGGCCGGCGCGTTCCAGGACCTCCCAGGAGGTTTCCAGGAAGAGCCGCTGCTGCGGGTCCATGGCGAGGGCCTCGCGCGGGGGGATGCCGAAGAACGCGGCGTCGAAACCGACGGCGTCGTGGACGAATCCGCCCTCGCGGACGTAGCTGCGGCCGGGGGCGTCGGGGTCGGGGTCGTAGAGCGTGTCGAGGTCCCAGCCGCGGTCGTCGGGGAAGGCGCCGATGGCGTCACGGCCTTCGAGGACCAGCTCCCACAGTCCTTCCGGGGAGGTGACGCCGCCGGGGTAGCGGCAGGCCATGCCGATGATGGCGATCGGCTCCTGCTCCCGTGCCTCGACGGCCTGAAGACGCCTGCGCGTCTGCTGGAGGTCCGCGGTGACGAGCTTGAGGTAGTCGCGGAGCTTTTCCTCGTTGCTGGTGGCCATCTGAGCGGTGCCTCCGGGAGCTTGCGGGGCTGCGGGTCCTGGCTGGTGGGGGCCGGATGCCGGAGGCGGCGTGCGGTGCCTCCGGCCCTCCTGCTTCGTGCGGGTGGTCAGTTGAGGCCGAGCTCTTTCTCGATCAGGGCGAACATCTCGTCGTCGGTGGCCGTGCTGAGCTCGGGTTCGTCGCCCGCCTCGGCCGCCGGGCTTTCGCCGTCGGCCGTGACGCCGTTCCGGTCGAGTCGGTCGGGCTGGTCGAGCTGTTCGAGCTTCCAGAGGAGGGAGCGGAGGCGGTTGACGGCGCGCTCCCGGCCGTCGCTGCCGGCGGGCAGGGCGACGGCGGCGGCCTCCCACTCGTTCATGGCGGTGAGTACGGCGGTCTCGGCGGCCTCGGCGGCCGCGCCGTCGGGCTGGATCTCGGCGGCCAGGTGAGCCGCGAGCGCCGCCGGGGTCGGGTAGTCGAAGATCAGCGAGGTGGGCAGGCGAAGTCCGGTGACGGTGGTCAGGACGTTCCGCAGCTCGACGGCGGTCAGCGAGTCGAAACCGAGCTCGAGGAAACCGCGCTCGATGTCGAGGGCGGCCGGATCGGGGTGGGCCAGCACGGCGGCCACGTGGGTTCGCGTCAGGTCGAGCAGGGCCTGGGCCCGTTCCGTGGGAGCCAGCGCGGCGAGACGGGCGGCGAGGACGGCCGGTGCGCCGGCGGCCGGATCCTGGTCGGCGGCCCGTCGCCCGGTGGCGCGGACCAGCCCGCGGAGGACAGCGGGGAGCAGTCCGGCGTCGGCCTGTCCACGGAGCGCGGCCGGGTCGAAACGGACGGCGGCGAGCACCGCCTCGTCGTAGCGGGTGGCGTCGTCGAAGAGGGCGAGCCCTTCCTCGACGGACAGGGGCCGCATTCCGGTCCGCGCCATACGGGTGAGGTCGGTGGCGTCGAGGGTGCCGGTCATACCGCTGGACTCGGCCCACTGCCCCCACGCCAACGACACCCCCGGCAACCCACGACACCGCCGGAACTGCGCCAACGCATCCAGAAACGTGTTCGCCGCCGCATAGTTGCCCTGCCCCGCACTACCCACCACACCCGCCGCCGACGAGAACAACACGAACGCCGACAGATCCAACTCACGCGTCAACTCATGCAGATTCCACGCCGCATCCACCTTCGGCCGCATCACCGAAGCCACCCGCCCACCGTCCAACGAACCGATCACACCGTCATCCACCACACCCGCCGCATGCACCACCCCCCGCAACGGACACCCCACAGGAATCCCCGCCAGCACCTCCGCCAACCGCCCGCGATCCCCCGCATCACAAGCCACCACCCGCGCCTCGGCCCCCAACCCGCCCAACTCCCGGACCAGCTCCACAGCCCCCGGCGCATCCACACCCCGCCGACTCGTCAGCACCAGATGCCGCACCCCGTGCACAACCACCAGATGCCGCGCCACCAACGCACCCAACGTCCCCGTCCCACCCGTGACCAGAACCGTGCCCCCCACATCCCAGCCCTGCGGAACCGTCAGCACGAGCTTGCCCGTATGCCTGGCCTGACTCATGAACCGGAACGCCTCCGCAGCACGCCGGACATCCCACGCCCGCACCGGCAACGGCCGCAGCACACCCGCCTCGAACAACCCGACCAACTCCCGCAGCATCTCCCCGATCCGCTCCGGCCCGGCACCTTCGACCATGTCGAACGCCTGGTACGCGACGCCCGGGTAGGTACGGGCCACGTCCTCCGGGTCGCGGATGTCGGTCTTGCCCATCTCCAGGAACCGGCCGCCGCGCGGCAGCAGCCGCAGCGAGGCGTCGACCAGCTCACCGGCCAGGCAGTCCAGGACCACGTCCATGCCCCTGCCACCGGTCGCGGTCTCGAAGCGCTCCTCGAAGGACGCGTCGCGGGAGGAGGCGATGTGGTCGTCGTCCAGGCCGAGGGCGCGCAGGGTGTCCCACTTGCCCTCGCTCGCCGTGCCGAACACCTCGGCGCCCAGGTGGTGGATGAGCTGCACGGCGGCCATGCCGACACCGCCGGCCGCGGAGTGCACCAGGACCCGCTCGCCACGCCGCAGCCCGGCGAGGTCGACCAAGCCGTAGTAGGCGGTCAGGAAGACCGTCGGGATCGCCGCGGCCTGCTCGAAGGTCCAGTCGTCGGGGACACGGACCACCAGGCGCCGGTCCACGACGGCGACCGGGCCGAAGGCGCCGCGGATCAGTCCGGTCACCCGGTCGCCGACCCTCAGGTCCGTCACGCCGGGTCCGACCTCGGTGACGACGCCGGACCCCTCGTTGCCCATGTGGGCGTGGCCCGGGTACATGCCGAGCGCGACGAGGACGTCACGGAAGTTGAGGCCGGCCGCACGCACGGCCACACGGACCTCACCCGCGGCGAGCTGGATCTCGTGGGCGTCGGACGGCACGAGCACCAGGCCGTCGAGTGTTCCGGCACCGGAGGTGCTCAGCAGCCAGGAGGGGGCGCCGACGGGCAGCGCGAGGGCGGTGTGCTGCCCGGGCGCGTCGGCACGCACCAGTCGCGGCACGAACAGCGCCCCGTCCCGCAGGGCGAGTTGCGGTTCGTCGGCGGCGAACACCGCGTCCAGCAGTTCGTCGGAGGTGTCACCGTCGCACAGCACGAACCGTTCCGGATGCTCGCTCTGTGCGGCCCGTACAAGACCCCACAACGGGGCCTGCGCCAGGTCGTCCACGCCTTCAGCGGGGCGTACGGCGACGGCGCCACGGGTCACGACGGCGAGCCGGACGGCCTCCAGCCGCTGGTCGGCGAGCCAGTTCTGGAGCTGCGTGAGCAGAGCGCCGGTGCGGTCGCGGGCCGAGTCGGGGACGCCGACACCGTCCGCCTGCGGAACGTACAGCACGGCCTCCGCGGGCACCGGCGTGTCGCCCGCGTCGAGCGCGGCGCGCAGGGCGGCCACGTCGGCGTACGCGGCACCGGCCCCGATGGTGGCGCGGGCCGTCCCCGCCCGGGGGGAGACGGGCGGGGCGGCGGTCCACTCGATCCGGTGCAGCGCGTCGGGCCGTCCGGCGCCCGCCAGGGATGCGGCGAGCCGTTCTCCGGAGACGGTGCGGGTCACCAACGACGCCGCGGACGCGACCGGTTGGCCGGCCGGGTCCGCCACGTCGACGGCGAGGGTGTCCGGGCCGGTGGGCGTCAACCGGACCCTCAACCGGGACGCTCCCACGGCCTGCAGGCGCACCTCGCTCCATGCGAAGGGCAGCCGCACATCGCCCGTGTCCGCAGCCGGCCCGGACAGCGCGAGCCCGTGCAGCGCAGCGTCGAGCAGGGCCGGATGCAGAGCGAACCGGCCCGCCTCCTCCCGCTGCGCGTCGGGCAGCACCACTTCGGCGAACACGACATCACCGTCGCTCCGGCACCAGGCGCGGGCCAACCCCTGAAAGGCCGGGCCGTACCCGTAACCGGCCAGGGCAAGCCCCTCATAGAACCCGTCGAGGTCGACGGGATCCGCACCCGGCGGAGGCCAGGCCACAGCCCATCCCGCGGCCTCCTCGGCCTCGGCAGGGGCCTCGGCAGGGGCCAGACTCCCCTCGGCATGCCGGACCCACACCGCGTCGCCGCCCTCGGGCCGTGCGTGGACGCTGACGCCCCGGGCCCCGTCCTCGTCGACCGGTCCGACGAGCACCTGCACCTGGACGGATCCGCGTTCGGGCAGCGCGAGCGGTGCTTCCAGCGTCAGTTCCTCGACGACACCGCAGCCCGCCTCCTCACCCGCCCG
>NZ_JAYMHD010000062.1:0-11356 GCF_035656535.1 Streptomyces sp. H51 | reverse complement strand
GGCGGGGCAGGGTGTGACGCATTTCCTGGAGCTGGGTCCGCAGAGTGTTCTCGCGAGCATGGTCCGGGAGAACCTGGACGACGGCTTCGACGGTCTTGTGACGTCGGTGCTGCGCAAGGACCGTCCGGAGCCGGAGGCGTTCGTGGCGGCGTTGGCGGAGGCGTGGACGCGGGGCCTGCCCGTCGAATGGGACCGCCTGTTCCGGACCAGTGGCACTCGGCACGTCGACCTGCCCACCTACCCCTTCCAGCACCAGCGCTACTGGCTCGAACCGGCCCGTCCCGCAGTCGACGCCGCCGGGCTCGGTCTCGCCACGGCCGGGCACCCGCTGCTCGGTGCCGCCGTGCACCTGGCCGACGACCGGCTCGTCCTCACCGGGCGGCTGGCGGCGGACGGCCATTCGTGGCTCGCCGACCACGCGGTGGCCGGGACGGTGCTGCTGCCGGGGACCGCGTTCGTGGAGCTCGTCCTGCGGGCGGGTGAGGAGGCGGGCTGCGGTGTCGTCGAGGAACTGACGCTGGAAGCACCGCTCGCGCTGCCCGAACGCGGGGCGGTGCAGATCCAGGTCGAGGTCGGTGCGCCGCAGGAGTCGGGTGCGCGGTCCGTGACGGTGCACGCGCGCGCCGAGGGCGCCGCCGACGTGCCGTGGACGCGGCATGCGAGCGGTTCCCTCGCCACGGGCGGGCCCGCGCCCGCCGCCGAGGACACCGCCTGGCCGCCGCCGGGTGCGCAGCCGGTGGACCTGGCCGGGTTCTACGAGGGGCTGGCCGCCGCCGGTTACACGTACGGGCCCGCCTTCCGCGGCCTGCGTGCCGCCTGGCGGCTCGGGGACGAGATCCTCACCGAAGTCGTGGCGGACGACGACCACCGCGCCGAAGCCGGTGATTTCGGGCTGCACCCGGCGCTGCTCGACGCGGCGCTGCACGGCATGCTGCTCGACGTACCGGGAGGCGAGGACGCCGCGCTGCGGCTGCCGTTCTCCTGGAGCGGGGTCCGCCTGTACGCCGAGGGCGCCACGGCGCTCCGGATGCGGCTGCAGCCGGTGGGCGGCGACACCGTACGCGTGAACGTGGCCGACACCGCGGGGCTGCCGGTGGCCGCGATCGAGGCGCTCAGCCTGCTGCCGGTCTCCGCCGGGCAACTGGAGCGAACCCGGACGGCGGACAACGACAGTCTCTTCCGCGTCGCCTGGACGCCCCTCACCGCCGACCACGAACCGCCGCGGTCCTGGGCCGTGCTGGGCACTCCGCACTCCGACGACGAGGCCGCCGCCACGGTCTACGCCGACCTGGGCGCGCTGGCCGCTGCCGTCGCCGACGGCACGCCCGTGCCGGAAACCGTGCTGCTGCCGGTTTCGCCGCGCAGTTCCGTGGTGACCGCCGAGCGGGTGCGTGAGGAGACGACGCGACTGCTCACGCAGGTGCAGCGGTGGCTGGCCGAGCCGGCGTTCGACGGCGCCCGGCTCGTGATCGTCACCCACGGCGCGATCGCCGTCCGCCGGGGCGAGGACGTCCCGGACCTCGTCCATGCCGGGGTCTGGGGACTGGTGCGGTCCGCGCAGGCCGAGCACCCGGGGCGGCTCGTCCTCGTCGACGTCGACACGGACGTCGGCGCCGTCGACGAGGACACGCCGGTCATCCCGGCCGTGGCCACCGGCGAGGAGCAGATCGCCGTACGCGACGGTGAACTCCTCGCCCCGCGCCTGACGCGCCGCACCGGCAGTGCCCTGCTCACCCCGCCCGACGACGTTCCCTGGCGGCTCGACACACCCGGCGACGGCACCCTGCAGAGCCTGGCCCCGGTGCCGTTCCCCGAAGCGGCCGCACCCCTCACCGAGGGACAGGTGCGGATCGCCGTCCGCGCGGCCGGCCTCAACTTCCGCGACGTGCTGATGGCGCTCGGCATGTACCCCGACACGATCGTGCTCGGCAGCGAGGCCGCGGGC
The DNA here is from genome assembly GCF_035656535.1 of Streptomyces sp. H51. Taxonomy (NCBI): domain Bacteria; kingdom Bacillati; phylum Actinomycetota; class Actinomycetes; order Kitasatosporales; family Streptomycetaceae; genus Streptomyces; species Streptomyces sp. H51. Next base: position 9,411 of record NZ_JAYMHD010000062.1, on the reverse strand, counting down.
GTCGTCACCGAGGTCGGTCCCGGGGTGACGGACCTGCGGGTCGGCGACCGGGTGATGGGCATGGTGCCCCACTCCTTCGCCGCGGTCACCGTCGCCGACGCCCGGATGATCGTGCGCGTTCCGCGGGGCTGGTCGTTCGAGCAGGCCGCGTCGGTGCCCGCCGTGTTCCTGACCGCGTACTACGCCCTCGTGGACCTCGCCGGTCTCCGGCGTGGCGAGCGGGTCCTGGTGCACTCCGCGGCCGGCGGTGTCGGCATGGCCGCCGTGCAACTGGCCCGACGCCTGGGCGCCGAGGTGTTCGGCACGGCGAGCGAGGGCAAGTGGGACGTACTGCGCCGGGAGGCGCGCCTGGAGGCCGCCCACTACGGCTCCTCCCGGTCGACCTCCTTCGAGGAGCGCTTCAAGGCCGCGACCGGTGGCAGGGGCATGGACGTGGTCCTGGACTGCCTGGCCGGTGAGCTGGTCGACGCCTCGCTGCGGCTGCTGCCGCGCGGCGGCCGGTTCGTCGAGATGGGCAAGACCGACATCCGCGACCCCGAGCAGATCGCCCGCGACCACCCGGGTGTGGCCTACCGGGCCTTCGACCTGATGGAAGCCGGGCCGGAGCGGATCGGGGAGATGCTGCGGGAGTTGGTCGGGTTGTTCGAGGCGGGTGTGCTGCGGCCGTTGCCGGTGCGGGCGTGGGATGTCCGGCGTGCTGCGGAGGCGTTCCGGTTCATGAGCCAGGCCAGGCATACGGGCAAGCTCGTGCTGACGGTTCCGCAGGGCTGGGATGTGGGGGGCACGGTTCTGGTCACGGGTGGGACGGGGACGTTGGGTGCGTTGGTGGCGCGGCATCTGGTGGTTGTGCACGGGGTGCGGCATCTGGTGCTGACGAGTCGGCGGGGTGTGGATGCGCCGGGGGCTGTGGAGCTGGTCCGGGAGTTGGGCGGCTTGGGGGCCGAGGTGCGGGTGGTGGCTTGTGATGTGGGGGATCGTGGGCGGTTGGCGGAGGTGCTGGCGGGGATTCCGGTGGGGCGTCCGTTGCGGGGGGTGGTGCATGCGGCGGGTGTGGTGGATGACGGTGTGATCGGTTCGTTGGACGGTGGGCGGGTGGCTTCGGTGATGCGGCCGAAGGTGGATGCGGCGTGGAATCTGCATGAGTTGACGCGTGAGTTGGATCTGTCGGCGTTCGTGTTGTTCTCGTCGGCGGCGGGTGTGGTGGGTAGTGCGGGGCAGGGCAACTATGCGGCGGCGAACACGTTTCTGGATGCGTTGGCGCAGTTCCGGCGGTGTCGTGGGTTGCCGGGGGTGTCGTTGGCGTGGGGGCAGTGGGCCGAGTCCAGCGGTATGACCGGCACCCTCGACGCCACCGACCTCGCCCGGCTCGGACGGTCCGGGTTCCTGCCGATGAGCAACGAAGAGGGACTCGCCCTCTTCGACGACGCCCTCCGGCAGGACGAACCACTCCTCGCCACCGTGCGTCTCGACCTGTCCGCCCTGCGCGAGAAAGCCCGCGGCAGCGCCTTGCCCGCCGTGCTCAAGGGACTCGTCCGCACCACCGGACGACGCGCCGCGACCACGGACGCCCGGACGGCCGCGACGGACGGGAACGGAGTGCCGCCGGCGCAACGCCTGGCCGCGCTCCCCCAGGCCGAGCGCCGGCACGCCCTGCTCGACCTCGTGCGCACGAACGTCGCCGTCGTCCTCGGCCACGGCACACCCGGCGCGATCGGATCCGAGCGCGGCTTCAAGGAGCTCGGCTTCGACTCGCTGACCGCCGTCGAACTCCGCAACCGCCTCACCACCGCCGCCGGGCTGCGCCTGCCCCCCACGCTGATCTTCGACTACCCGACGGTCGGCGCACTCGCCGCCCACCTGCTGGCCGAACTGGCCCCCGCGGAGCAGCCGACGCCCACCGGGGACCTGCTCGCCGAACTCGACCGCCTCGAGTCCGCCGTCCTGGCCGCCGACCCGCACGGCCCCGGACACGACCAGATCGCGGCCCGCCTTGAGGAGATGCTGCGCCGCTGGCAGACCGCGGCCACCCCGCCCGGCGAACCGGCGGAGGACGCGGACCGGGTCGCCGACCGCCTCCAGTCCGCCTCCGCCGAAGAAGTCCTCGACTTCATCCAGAACGAGCTCGGCGTGAACTGACCGTCGACCATGCGCCCGTCGCCCAGCGCACGACCCACCCCCAGCAATGCCAGGACAAGAAGCCAGGAATCCCAGGAACGCCGGGAAAGCCAGGGAAGGACGCGCCGCAATGGCGAACGAGGACAAGCTCGTCGAATCCCTCAAGCGGGTCGCAGCCGAACTGCACGAGACCCGGCAGCGGCTCGCCGAAGCCGAGAACCGGGGCAGCGAACCGATCGCACTCGTCGGCATGGCATGCCGCTACCCCGGCGGCGTCCGCTCGCCCGAGGACCTGTGGGACCTGGTGGCGCAGGGCCGCGACGCCATCTCCGGCTTCCCCACCGACCGCGGCTGGGACCTGGACGAGCTCTACCACCCCGACCCCGACCACCCCGGCACCACCTACACCCGCTCCGGCGGATTCCTCCACGACGCCCCGGACTTCGACCCCGGACTCTTCGGCATCTCGCCGCGCGAGGCCCTGGCCATGGACCCGCAGCAGCGGCTCCTGCTGGAAACCTCCTGGGAGGCCCTGGAGGCCTCCGGGCTCGACCCGCTCTCCCTCAAGGGCACCCGCACCGGCGTCTACGTCGGCGCCGCCACCCCCGCCTACATCGTCGGCGGCCACAACTCCCAGAACGGCGCCGAGGGCTACTCCCTGACCGGCACCTCCGGCAGCGTCGTCTCCGGCCGCCTCGCCTACCACTACGGCTTCGAGGGCCCGGCCGTCACCGTCGACACCGCCTGCTCCTCCTCCCTCGTCGCCCTGCACTGGGCCTGCCAGGCCCTGCGGCAGGGAGAGTGCACCATGGCCCTCGCGGGCGGCGTCAGCGTCATGTCCGTACCCGGACTCTTCGTCGAGTTCAGCCGCCAGCGCGGACTGTCGTCCGACGGCCGCTGCAAGGCCTTCGCCGCCACCGCCGACGGCACCGGCTGGGGCGAGGGCGTCGGCGTCATCGTCCTGGAGAAGCTCTCCGACGCCCTCCGCAACGGCCACCGCGTCCTGGCCGTCATCCGCGGCTCCGCCGTCAACCAGGACGGCGCCTCCAACGGCCTCGCCGCCCCCAACGGCCCCTCCCAGCAGCGCGTCATCCGCGCCGCCCTCGCCAACGCCCGGCTGCGCCCGCGCGACATCGACGCCGTCGAGGCACACGGCACCGGCACCACCCTCGGCGACCCCATCGAGGCCCAGGCCCTCCTCGCCACCTACGGCCAGGACCGCACCGACGGCCGGCCCCTGTGGCTCGGCTCCCTGAAGTCGAACATCGGCCACACCGCGGCCGCCGCGGGCATCGCCGGGGTCATCAAGATGGCCATGGCCCTCCGCCACCGCACCCTGCCCAAGACCCTCCACATCGACGCCCCCACCCCGCACGTCGACTGGCAGGCGGGCGCGGTGGAACTCCTCACCGAGGCCCGCGACTGGCCCGCCGCGTCCGACCACGACCGGCCCCGCCGCGCCGCCGTCTCCGCCTTCGGCATCAGCGGCACCAACGCCCACCTCGTCCTCGAAGAGGCCGCGCCCCTCGCCCGCCCCCAACCCCGACCGGCCCCGGCCGCCGTACCACTGGCATCCGGCGCACCCGTCCCGTGGCCCATCGCCGCCCACAGCGCCGACGCCCTGCGCGGCCAGGCCGCCCGGATACGCACCTTCGCCGCCGCGGACGCGCCCCGGCCCGCCGACACGGCCCTCTCCCTGGCCACCACCCGCGCTGCCCTCCCCCACCGAGCCGTGATCATCACCGCCGACACCAGCGCACGCCGCGACGCCCTCGACCGCCTGGCCGCGGCCGAGACCACACCTCACGCCGTCCAGGGGACCGCGGGCATCGAGGGCGACACGGTCTTCGTGTTTCCCGGTCAGGGGTCGCAGTGGGCGGGGATGGCGGTGGAGTTGTACGGGGCTTCGCCGGTGTTCGCCGCGCGGCTGGAGGAGTGTGCGCGGGCCCTCTCCGAGTATGTGGACTGGTCGTTGCTGGATGTGCTGCGCGAGGTTGAGGGGGCGCCTGGTTTCGACCGGGTGGATGTGGTGCAGCCCGTGTTGTGGGCGGTGATGGTGTCGTTGGCGGAGTTGTGGCGGTCGGTGGGGGTGGAGCCTGCCTCGGTGGTGGGCCACTCGCAGGGCGAGATCGCGGCGGCCGCTGTTGCCGGGGTGCTGAGTCTGGAGGACGCGGCGAAGGTGTCGGCTCTCCGTGCCCGCGCGCTGATCGCTCTGGCGGGGCGGGGTGGGATGGTGTCGGTGGCGGACACCGCGGACGCCGTGCGGGAGCGGGTTGCTTCCTTCGGTGACCGGTTGGCTCTGGCTTCGGTGAACGGTCCGCGGTCCACGGTCGTCTCCGGTGATCCTGAGGCGTTGGACGGGCTGTTGGCGGCCTGTGAGGCGGACGGTGTGCGTGCCCGGCGCATCGACGTGGACTATGCCTCGCATTCCTCCCAGGTGGAGTCGATCCGGGACGAGGTGATCGGTCTGCTGGAAGGGATCAGGCCGCGCACCGCCGAGGTCCCGTTCTTCTCCACCGTCACCGGTGCTTTCGTCGACGGTCCGGAGCTGGGGGCGGAGTACTGGTACACGAACCTGCGCACCACGGTCCGTTTCCAGGAGGCCGTGGAGGGGTTGTTGGCGCGCGGGCATGGTCTGTTCGTCGAGTCGAGTGCGCATCCGGTGCTGACGATCGGTGTGCAGGAGAGCATCGATGCCTCCGGGGCGAGCGCGGTGACTCTGGGCACCCTGCGTCGTGACGAGGGCGGCCCGCGGCGCTTCCTGGCCTCCCTCGCCGAGGCCTGGGTGCACGGCGCCAAGGTCGACTGGCAGGCGCTGCTCGCCGGGCACGACGCCGTGCGGGTGGACCTGCCCACCTACGCCTTCCAGCGCCGACGCTTCTGGGCCGAGCAGTCCGCCGGTGACGCCCAGGTGGCGGCCGCGGGGCTCGCCGAGGCGGGGCATCCGCTGCTCGGGGCCGCGGTGCGGGTCGCGGACGAGGACCGCCACGTGCTCACCGGCCGGCTGTCGCTGCAGAGCCACCCGTGGCTCGCCGACCATGCCGTGGCGGAGACCGTGCTGCTGCCCGGTGCCGCGTTCGTCGAACTCGCCGTACGCGCCGGGGACGAGGCCGGATGCGGTCTGCTGCGCGAACTCACCCTGGAGGCGCCGCTGCTGCTGCCCGCGAGCGGTGCGCTCCAGCTCCAGGTGGTCGTGGGTGCACCCGCGGAGAACGGCGACCGGGCGGTCACCGTCCACTCCCGCCCTGCGGACGACGCCGACGCGCCGTGGACGCGGCATGCGACCGGGTCCGTCGCGCGCACCGCGGCCGGTGCGGGGGAGGAGCTGACGGAATGGCCGCCGCCGGGTGCCGAGTCCGTGGAGCTGGGCGGGTTCTATGAGAACGCGGCAGAGACCGGATATGCGCACGGGCCCGCGTTCCAGGGGCTGAAGGCCGCCTGGCGGCAGGGGGCAACCATATGGGCCGAGGTGGCCCTGGCCGCCGAACAGGCCGAAACGGCAGGCAAGTTCGGGATCCACCCGGCGCTGCTCGACGCCGCCCTGCACGCCGCTCTGCTCGGCGGATCCGTCGACGGCATGCGGCTGCCCTTCGAGTGGAGCGGGGTGTCCCTGCACGCCACCGGCGCCACCGCGCTGCGCGTCCGGATCGACACGGCGGACTCCGGCACGCTGACCCTGCACCTGGCCGACCCGGCCGGCCGCCCCGTGGGCACCGTCGACGCGCTCGGCCTGATGCCGGTGACCGCCGACCACCTCACCGGGCCGGGCACGGTACCCCTGTACCGCGTGGCCTGGACCGACGCCGCACTGCCGGAGACGGCGGCCGACGGCGACCGGGCCGAACTCGGCGGCGCGCGCTTCCCCGACCTGGCCGCACTGATCGCTGCCCTGGACGACGGCGCCGACGCGCCCTCCCACGTCGTCGTCACCCCCCACACCCCGGACTCCGCCACCGACCTCGCGCAGCGCGCCCGGACGGCCACCGCCGACCTGCTGCACCTGCTCACCGCGTGGCTCGCCGAGGAACGGCTCGCCGCCTCACGGCTCATCCTGACCACCTCGGGCGCCGTCCGCGCCCGGGACACCGACAGCGCGCCCGACCCGGTCCAGGCCGCCATGTGGGGGCTGGTGCGCTCGGCGCAGTCCGAGAACCCCGACCGCATCCAGCTCGTCGACCTCGACGGCACCCCGGCCTCCCACGCGGCCCTCGACCGTGCCGTCGCCACCGGCGTTCCCCACCTCGCCCTGCGGGACGGCACCCCGGCCGTTCCCAGGCTGGTCCGCGCCGAACCCGGCACCGGCACCGTCGACTGGGGCGACGGGACGGTTCTGGTCACGGGTGGGACCGGGGCGCTGGGTGCGCTGGTGGCGCGGCATCTGGCGGGTGAGCACGGGGTGAGGCGTCTGGTGCTGACGAGTCGGCGGGGTGCGGAGGCGCCGGGTGCGGCTGACCTCGTCGATGAGCTTCGTGCGTTGGGTGCGGAGTCGGTGGAGGTCGTGGCATGTGATGTGGCGGAGCGGGATGCGGTGGCGGCGTTGTTGGGGTCGTTGCCGGGTCGGTTGTCCGGGGTCGTGCACTGCGCGGGTGTGCTGGACGACGGTGTGGTGGGGTCGTTGACGGCGGAGCGGCTGGATGCGGTGATGCGTCCGAAGGCGGACGCGGCCTGGCATCTGCACGAGCTGACCCGTGACGCCGGCCTGGACGCCTTCGTCCTCTTCTCCTCCGTCGCCGGTGTGTTCGGCAACCCCGGGCAGGGCAACTACGCCGCCGCCAACGCCTTCCTCGACGCCCTCGCCGAACAACGGCACGACCAGGGACTGCCCGCGCTGTCCCTGGCCTGGGGACTGTGGGAGCAGTCCAGCGGCATGCTGGCCCACCTCGACGGCGGCGACTCCGAAACGGCGGCACGGGCCGGCGTCCTGCCACTCACCACGGCACAGGGACTCGCGGCCCTGGACGCGGCCACCGCTTCCGGCGACACCCTGCTCGTACCGGTCCGCCTGGACCACGCCACCTTGCGCACCCGGGCTGCCGCGGGACTCCTGCCCGACCTGCTCAGCGGATTCGTCCGCACCCCCGCGCGTCGTACCGCCGGGACCTCCGCCGACGGCGACACCTCGGCGCTCGCCCAGCGGCTGGCCGGCCTCGCCGAGCCGGAGCGCGAACGCCTCGCCCTCGACGCCGTACGCGACACCGTCGCGGCCGTCCTCGGCCACGCCGACGGCAGCGCCATCGAGCCCGACAAGGCGTTCAAGGAGCTGGGCTTCGACTCCCTGACCGCGGTCGAGCTCCGCAACCGCCTCACCGCCCTCACCGGCCTGAAGCTCCCCGCCACCCTGGTCTTCGACCACCCCACACCCGACACCCTCGCCCGTTACCTCCTCACCGGCCTGGTCGGCCCCGGCACCCGGGCGACCCCGGCCGCCCGCACGACGGCCCGCGCCGCGGCCGCCGACGAGCCGATCGCCATCGTCGGCATGGCCTGCCGCTACCCCGGCGGAGTCACCTCCCCCGAAGACCTGTGGCGCCTGGTCGCGGAAGGCCGCGACGCCGTCGCCGAGTTCCCCGACGACCGCGGCTGGGACCTCGACACCCTCTACGACCCCGAAGGACAGCGCCCCGGCAGCTCGTACACCCGCTCCGGCGGCTTCCTCCGCGACGCCGCCGACTTCGACCCCGACCTGTTCGGCATCTCCCGTCGCGAAGCCGTCACCATGGACCCCCAGCAGCGGCTCCTGCTGGAGACCTCCTGGGAGGCCTTCGAACGCGCCGGGCTCGACCCCCTCTCCCTCAAGGGCAGCGACACAGGCGTCTTCGCCGGGGTCATGTACCACGACTACGCCACCCACGTGGAGCACGCCGCCGACAGCGCCGAGGGCTACCTGCTCACCGGCACGTCCGGCAGCGTCGTCTCCGGCCGCGTCGCCTACACCTTCGGCCTGGAGGGCCCCGCCGTCACCGTCGACACCGCCTGCTCCTCCTCGCTGGTCGCCCTGCACCTCGCCGCGCAGGCCCTGCGGCAGGGCGAGTGCTCCCTCGCCCTGGCCGGCGGCGTCACCGTCATGGCCACACCCGGCGTCTTCATCGAGTTCAGCAAGCAGCGGGGACTGTCCCCGGACGGCCGCTGCAAGTCCTTCTCCGCCTCGGCGGACGGCACCGGCTGGTCGGAGGGCGTGGGCGTGCTGCTCCTGGAACGCCTGTCGGACGCCCGCCGCAACGGTCACCGGGTGCTCGCGGTCGTACGGGGTTCCGCCGTCAACCAGGACGGCGCCAGCAACGGCCTCACCGCCCCCAACGGCCCCTCCCAGCAGCGCGTCATCCAGCAGGCCCTGGCGGCGGCACGACTGAACCCGGCGGACGTCGACGCCGTGGAGGCGCACGGCACCGGCACCACCCTCGGCGACCCGATCGAGGCGCAGGCGCTGCTCGCGGCCTACGGGCAGGAGCGCGCCGACGACCGGCCGCTGTGGCTCGGGTCCATCAAGTCCAACCTGGGCCACGCGCAGGCCGCGGCGGGTGTGGCGGGTGTGATCAAGATGGTGATGGCGATGCGGCGGGGTGTGTTGCCGCGGACGTTGCATGTGGAGGAGCCGTCACCGCACGTAAACTGGTCGGCGGGTGGGGTGCAGCTGCTGACGGAGGCGGTGCCGTGGCCGCAGGAGGGGCGTCCGCGGCGCGCGGGTGTCTCCTCCTTCGGAGCCAGCGGGACCAACGCCCACGTCATCGTGGAGCAGGCCTTGGACGAACCGTCGGCGGCACGGCACGGCGACTCCCCGGGTGAGGTCTCCGGCCTGGTGCCGTGGGTGGTGTCGGGGCGTGGCGCCCAGGCACTGCGGGACCAGGCCCGACGGCTGCGCGAGTACGCCGGTCAGGCGGCGGATCCTGCTGCGGTGGGGGCTGCTCTGGTGCGGTCGCGGGCTGCGTTGGAGCGGCGGGGTGTGGTGCTGGCGCGGGATGTGGAGGGGTTCCGTGCTGGGTTGGGTGCGCTGGCTGAGGGTGTGCCGGTGGCGGGTGTGGTTGAGGGTGTGGTGCGTGCGGGTCGGGTGGGGTTGTTGTTTTCGGGGCAGGGGGCGCAGCGGGTTGGGATGGGGCGGGAGTTGTATGGGGCGTTTCCGGTGTTCGCGGCGGCGTTCGATGAGGTGTGTGGGTGTTTCGGTGTGCCTTTGAAGGAGATCGTGTTCGGCGGCGGTGGTGGTGACGGCGGTGATGGTGGTGGGGGTGTGGATCGGACGGAGGTGACGCAGCCGGCGTTGTTCGCGGTGGAGGTGGCGTTGTTCCGGCTGGTGGAGTGGTT